>JBBRIY010000045.1:0-11669 GCA_038220215.1 Propionibacteriales bacterium | reverse complement strand
GCGTCAGCTGGACGCCCGCTGCGCGCTGGCGCTGGCATAAAGACAGACCGCAGCAGCAGTGGCCAGGTTGAGGCTCTCAGCCTGGCCGTAGATGGGCACGGCCACGGTGTGGTCGGCCAGTGCGAGGTGCTCGACCGGAAGACCCCAGGACTCGTTGCCCATCACCCAGGCAGTGGGCTTCTCCAGGTCCGCGTCCAGGTCGGTGAGGTCGGTGCCCGCGGCGCCATCGGTGGCGAAGATCTGCATCCCTGCTGCCCGGCAGGCCTCGATGGCCTCGGTCAGGTCGACCCCGACAACGATCGGCAGGTGGAAGATGCTGCCCACCGATGCCCGGACGGTCTTCGGGTTGTAGACCTCGACAGAGTCCGAGCTGAGAATGACGGCGTCGGCGCCGAACGCGTCCGCGCAGCGAATGACGGTGCCGGCATTGCCGGGATCGCGCACCTGGGCGCAGATCACAACGAGCGACACATCCTTGCGCCGGTGCTTCTTCTTGGTCTTCTCGACGTTCTTGATGGTCTTGCCGAGCACGGTCTTCAGGGGTACGTCGATCGCGTTCGCGACGGCGACGACGCCCTGTGGTGTGACCGTGTCCGTCATGGTGGCAAGGTTCTGCTCACTGACGCCGTAGTAGTCGACTCCGGCAGCCTTCGCGAGGTCGAGCAGGTCTGAATTGTCGATGGCCGCATCCCAACGGAAGTACACGGCTTCTACGACGCCAGGGAGACGCAACGCCTCCCGCACCGCCTGGCGCCCCTCCACGAGGAACTTCCCCGAATCCTTCCGCTCCTGACGGCGCTGAAGGGCGCGGGCTGCACGCAGGACAGCCTGCGACGGCTCTGGCAGTTCGATCGAAGCGACGGTCATCGTCGGCTCTTCTTTCACAGCTGATGGGTGCGGCCGGACCCCGAACGGGCCCGGCCGGGTGTGACCCTCGGGTCAGGCGGCCTCAACCGTCTGATGTGCCTTGGCGACCTCAACCAGTGCGACAAAGGTCGGTGCATCGTTGACGGCCAGCTCGGCCAGGATCTTGCGATCCACCTCGACACCGGCGTTCTTCAGGCCGTTGATGAACCGGTTGTAGGTCATGCCCTCAGCACGGGCAGCGGCGTTGATCCGCTGGATCCACAGCGCGCGGAAGTCACCCTTGCGGGCGCGACGGTCGCGGTAGGCGTAGGTGTAGGAATGCAGCAGCTGTTCCTTGGCCTTGCGGTACAGCCGCGATCGCTGACCCCGGTAGCCGGAGGCCTGTTCCAGGACTTCGCGACGCTTCTTGTGTGCGTTGACGGCGCGTTTGACGCGTGCCATATCGGTTGCTCCTCAGTCTTCGAGATTAGGGTTTGGACGTCGTCACTTAGGCCGGTAGCCGCCGAGGAGCTTGAGCGCCTTCTTGGCGTCGCCCTTGGCTACCACTGCGTCGCCGTCGAGCCGGCGGGTCTGGCTGGAGGGCTTGTGCTCGTTCAGGTGCATCTTGCCCGCCTGACGGTGCATGACCTTGCCCGTACCGGTGACCCGGAAGCGCTTCTTGGCACCCGAATGGGTCTTCATCTTCGGCATAGTGTCTGTCCTTCTCTTTCTTGTACTGCTACAGGTCGATGTCAGGGTCCATGTTGTCTGCCGGACCCCGCTTCTTGATCTTGACCACCTTGGCGGCCGCGGCGGCGGCATTCGCCCGCAGTTCGACCTCCTGCTGGTGTTCGGCTTCGGTCTTCGCTGCACGGTCGGCGGCCTTGGCAGCCTTGGCAGCCTCCACCTCGACCTTCGCCTCGGTCTTCTTGCGTGTGGGCGAGAGCACCATGAGCATGTTGCGGCCGTCCTGCTTGGGCGCAGACTCGATGAAACCGTCCTCGACGACGTCGTCGGCAAGCTTCTTGAGTAAGTTGAAGCCCAACTCGGGCCGGCTCTGCTCGCGGCCACGGAACATGATGGTGATCTTCACCTTGTCCCCGGCCTTGAGGAAGCGGACGACGTGACCCTTCTTGGTCTCGTAGTCGTGGATGTCGATCTTCGGGCGGAGCTTCATTTCCTTGATGACCGTGTTGGTCTGGTTCCGCCGGGACTCGCGCGCCTTCTGTGCCGCTTCGTACTTGAACTTGCCATAGTCCATCAACTTCGCAACCGGCGGGCGCGCCATCGGGGCAACCTCGACCAGGTCGAGGTCGGACTCCCGGGCAAGCCGCAGGGCGTCATCGATGCGGACGATGCCCACCTGTTCGCCGGCAGGGCCGACGAGGCGCACCTCGTTGACGTGGATGCGTTCGTTGATCCGCGGTTCAGTGCTGATGTGTCCTCCAAATATCGGGGTTGGTCAGTCGACCGGCTGGAACAGCAAAGGGCCCCCGCGCACGCGGAGACCCTGACAGTACGGACGGAACCACAGCTCCGCCACCGGCACTGACCCGTCACCTGAGGTGACTGGGTGGGAGTTCAGGACCCCACTTTCGCGGACCGCCACCTCACGGCGCAGTCGATCACCGTTGATTCTAGCCTGCTGACGTACCCGGGGACGAATCGGGCGGACTGAACATCCAGCCCCAGCCACCACCGTCCAGTTCCACCAGCCTTCGGGCGTTCGCCAGCTCTGTGACGAGTCCCTCCTCGATCACGAGTGGCGAGGGCCCGGCGAGGTCGACGAGCAACGCGACGGCACCGGCCTGTCCTGCTGTCGCTGCGACCTCGTCCAGCCGGCAGGGCACTGGGCGGGCGCCGGGCTGCCAGGCCGTGAGGGCGTCCATCCCGGTGAAGACCGGCATGCCGGTGCTGCCGTCCGCGGTCGACAACAGGACGGCCCGCAGCTCGGCGTGGCGGTCGGGATCCGGGACGTCGCCACCGTCGTCCCGGACAGCGACGATCGGCAGCAGGAAACGCGCCGTGCACAGGGCAGCGACCGCACGCAGGTAGTCGTCCCGGCCGCGTCCAGCCACGGCGAGCAGGGCGCGAACCTCCGGATCGGGCTCGCCGCGGTCGCCGGCGTAGGCAGCATTCGGCTGGGCGAGCCTGCTCATGCGCCGGCCTGCCGCCACGCGGCATTGAGGGCCGCGAAGGCGTCCTCGGCACGTGCGCGGTCGGTCCGCTGCAATCCGAGGAGCGGGCGTTGATCGGGGTCGCCGTCGGTGAGCACGTAGGCCCAGGGGTCGTTCTCCGTGAAGCGGAAACCTGCGACCTGTTGCCAGTCGAGGTGGTGGGTGCGCAACCCGTTGCGGAAGGTGAGGCCCGTGTCGTCAGCCCGCACGACGCTGAGCCCGACGCTCATCATGAAGCCGATCATGACAAGGATGAAGAGGGCGAGCGTGATCAGCTGTGGCGCGGTGAACAGGTCCCTGGTCGCTACCGGCATCGCCATCCAGCCGAGCACGGAAAAGGCCAGCAGCACCGCGGAAAGCACGGCGCCGGTCAACAGGGCGCGGCGCGGACGGAGGACCAGCGGCGTCATCGGCTACAACCGGCAGGCAGCGATGTTGGTGACCAGGATCGCGTCCGCCCCGGCGTCCCAGAGGTCGTCCATGATCCGCTGGGCTTCCTTGGCCGGGATCATGGCGCGGACCGCCACCCAGCCGGCCTTCGCCAACGGGGAGACCGTCGGCGCGTCCAGTCCGGGCGTGACGAGGCAGGCTGCGTCAAGCTTTTCTTGGGGAACGTTGTAGTCGACCATCAGGTAGTTGCGCGCGGTGAGGACGCCGCTGAGCCGGCGCACGAGGAGGTCGAGGCCAGCGGGTGCAGGGCGGTCCCGGTGCTGGATCAGGATGCCCTCGGACTCGAGGATCGACTCGCCGAACAGTTCCAGGCCGGCGCGCTTCAGGGTGGTGCCGGTCTCAACCACGTCTGCGATGACATCGGCGACCCCCAGACGAACCGAGCTTTCCACGGCACCGTCGAGGTGGATCAGGCGGGCGGAGACTCCCTGGCCCTGCAAATAGGTGGCCACCAGGCCAGGGTAGGAGGTCGCGATGCGACACCCGTCCAGGTCTGCGACCGTCATGGCGGAGCCGCCGGGAGCTGCGAAGCGGAACCGGGTCCCCCCGAAGCCGAGCGCCATCACCTCGCTTGCTTCCGCCGCGGAGTCCAGCAGCATGTCCCGCCCGGTGATGCCGAGGTCGAGGGTGCCCTCCCCCACGTAGACAGCGATATCACGCGGCCGCAGGTAGTAGAACTCCACACCGTTGGCGTCGTCGACGAGCACGAGGTCCTTGGGGTCGTTCCGTTGCCGGTAGCCCGCCTCCTTGAGCATGCCGGTGGCTGCCTCTGCGAGCGAACCTTTATTCGGTACGGCGATCTTCAGCAGTGTCTCAGCAGCCACGGTGGTTCCTTCTCGTCACAGGTACTCGTAGACGTCTTCGAGCTCCAGCCCGAGGGAGATCATCAACACCTGAAGGTGGTAGAGCAGCTGGCTGATCTCCTCAGCGGTAGCGCTCTTGCCTTGGTACTCGGCCGCCATCCAGACTTCCGCGGCCTCCTCGACGACCTTCTTGCCGATCTCATGCACGCCGGCGTCCAGCGCGCGCACCGTCCCCGAGCCCTCGGGGCGCGTTGCGGCGCGGCTGCGCAGTTCGGCGAATAGGTCTTCAAAGGATTTGCTCACGACGGCGCAGCCTACCGGGAGCGCGGAAGGGACGCGTCTTCTGAGCGGTCTTGGCCAGCCTGCGACCTTATCCGTCATCCAGATCGGCAAGAAGGCGCCGCCCAGTTGCGTGCGTGCGGTTGTGGATGAAGATTCGGTCCAGGAGCCTTTGTCCACAGACCCCCGCCACGGGTGAACTCCGTCCGGGCCGGCAGCCGAAGGTCAGGGCGTGCAACCGAAGATCGCCGCGCTCATCGAACTCGATGGCCTTGTGCTCAGCCGCGAACACCCTGAACTGGCCTCCGCCCTCAAGCGGTTGTGCCGGGAGGGCTCCCTGGTGCGTGTCCAGCCGGGTGTCTTCGCGCATCCCGTCGGAATCACACCGATGCTTCGCCTCACTGCACTGTCGCGGTCGGTGCCGCATGGCGTCCTGCATGGGCGGACAGCGGCGGCGCTGTGGCTCGAGGAGCCGGTGAGTGCACCACTCGAGCTCGCTGTTCGACACCGCATCGAGTCACGCCGCGGAGTGACCGTGACCATCCGGACGATTCCTGCCGGGCAGGTGAGGCGGTTCAACGGTATTGCCGTGGCCTCACCCGCCTATTGCGCAGCGGAACTTGCTGCGACCGACGATGGTCACGTAGCTACGCGAATGCTGCGGGAGCGACTCACTTCCGTCGAAGAGCTCCTGCTTGCCGGCCGTTCGCTGATGGGCACGACCAGGAATGCACGCCGCCAGGCAGTGCTGCGCGAGCTCGCAGCCAACCCCTGGTCGCATGCCGAGCGTGTGCTGCACGAGTTGCTCCGCGTGGCCGGCATCCACGGCTGGGTCGCCAACCATGCCCTTCGTCTGGAGGGTCGATGGGTGATCCCCGACATCCTCTTCGAGGAACAACAGTTGGTGCTCGAGGTTGACGGGTATGCACACCACAGCTCCGTGGACGACTGGCAACGCGACCTTGAGCGGCAGAACGTCCTCATGTCCGCCCACTACCGCGTGTTCCGCTTCACGTGGAACGACCTGACGAACCAGCCTGCGAAGGTCGTCCGACGCGTGCGCCGGGCACTCTCCTGACCCGAACTGTCATCCAGAAGCCACAGGTCCCCAGATCATGACTCGCTGAGAGTGATCTGGGTGACAGATCGGCTCAGAGGGCGACGCCGAGCAAAGCGTCGACCAGGTCGCGGACCTGGCCGGGAGCCGACGCGTCGTTGCCCGAGGCCGCGGCCCACTCGTCGATGGCGACGAGCGCTGCGGGGGCGTCGAGGTCGTGGCGCAAGTGGGCGCGCACGGCGTCGATGGTTGCCGTGGCTTCGGGGCCGGAACCGGCAGCCGCGGCCGCGCGCCAGCGATCGAGCCGGGCCTGCGCAGCCTCGAGGGCGGAAGCGGTGTATTCCCAGTCGCTGCGGTAGTGGTTGGCCAGCAGTACGAGCCGGATCGCCATCGGGTCGGTGCCCTCTGCCAGGAGCCGGTTCACGAACACCAGGTTGCCCAGGGACTTGCTCATCTTCTTGCCGTCAAGAGACACCATTCCGGTGTGCAGGAACACCTTCGCAAACCGGTGACCAGTCGCCACCCTTGCTTCCGCAGCACACATCGGATGGTGCGGGAAGGCGAGATCGCTGCCGCCGGCCTGCACGTCGAAGTCGGGCCCGAGGGCGTCGAGGGCGATGGCCGCGCACTCGATGTGCCAGCCCGGACGCCCCCGGCCGAGCCAGGAATCCCAGGCCGGCTCCCCCGGACGCTCCTGCTGCCACACCAGACAGTCGAGGCGGTGCCGCTTGCCGGGACGCTCCGGGTCACCGCCGCGCTCGGCGAACACCTCTTCGGCTTCCAGCAACGAGATGCCGGTGCCGTCCATGAGGTTGCTGGCCTTGGTGATGGAGAAGTACCAGTCGGGGTACTCCGGGTCGGGCACCTGGTAGACGGCCTGCTCGTCATGCAGGACGGAGATCAGGTCGGTGACCAGGTCGAGGCTCTCCACCACGCCGGTGAACGGCTCCGGCGGCAGCACGCGCAGCGCCGCCATGTCGGTTCGGTACAGCTCGATCTGCTGCTCGGAGAGGTCGGCCCACCCCACGCCGGTCTCGGCGGCTCGATCCAGCAGCGGATCGTCGACGTCGGTGATGTTCTGGGCGTAACGGACCTCGAGACCCGCGTCCAGCCAGGCCCGGTACAGCAGGTCGACGGCGACGTAGGTGGCGGCATGGCCAAGATGAGTTGCGTCATAGGGAGTGATCCCGCACGCGTAGAGCCGCGCCTCGCCCTCGGCCGGGCCGGCTACCTGCAGCTGGCCGGTGAGGGTGTCGTGCACCACGACTCGCCCTCCACCTCTACCGGGGAGGTGAGGGGGGTCTGTGGTCATCCAGGCACGCATGCCGCGCAGCCTACCCAACCAGCGGTTAGGGTGTCCCAGGAGCAGAGAGGGGATCCAAATGGGCTGGCTTGAAGCGATCGTGCTGGGCATCGTGCAAGGACTCACGGAGTTCCTGCCGATCTCCTCCAGCGCGCACCAGTCCATCGTGGGGCAGCTGTTCTTCGGTGGGCGCGACCCCGGAGCGGCCTTCACCGCCGTCACCCAGCTGGGCACGGAGACGGCCGTCATCCTCTACTTCGCCAAGGACATCGGCCGCATCATCAGCCACTGGGCCCGCTCCCTCGTCGGGCGCGTGCCGCGGGATGACCCTGACGCCCGGATGGGCTGGCTGGTCATCATCGGCTCGATCCCGATCGGCATCCTCGGACTGCTCTTCCAGGACGCGATCGACTCTTCGCTACGGAACCTGTGGATCACCGTCGCCATGCTCGCCGGCTTTGGCGTCGTGCTGTGGATCGCGGACCGGACGGCCCGCAACAACTACGATCTCGCCCACCTGACCTGGGCGGACGGCATCGCGCTCGGCTTCGCTCAGGCCCTGGCGCTGATCCCCGGCGTCTCCCGCTCTGGCGCGACCATCGCAGCGGGCCTGTTCCTCGGCTACAAGCGCGAGGCCGCCACGCGGTACGCATTCCTGCTGGCCATTCCGGCTGTGTTCATCTCGGGGTTGTACAAGTTGAAGGACATTCCCGGCGACCCGCACCTGGCCTGGGGGCCGACGATCGTGGCAACCGTGATCGCCTTCGGCGTCGGGCTGGCCGTCATCCACTGGCTGCTGCGGTACGTCAGCAAGCACAACTTCTCGATCTTCGTCTGGTACCGGCTGGCGCTGGCTGCTGTTGTGGCCGGGCTCCTGCTCGGCGGCGTCCTGCAGCCGTAGGAGGGACGGCGATGCAGCGACGAGCGGTCGGCCACAGCGGTTTGCAGGTTTCGCGTCTCGGGCTGGGCACGCTCACCTGGGGCAGGGAGACCCGGCTGGAGGATGCCACTCCCCTGCTGCGCAGGTTCGTGGCCGCGGGCGGAAGCCTCGTCGACACCGCTGCCGCCTATGCGGCCGGCGACGCCGAACGCATGATCGGACGGCTGCTGCGCTCCGGCGACATCGTTCGCGACGACCTGGTTCTGGCAACCAAGGCCGGCTTCGGCATCCGCGACGGCCAGCGGGTGGTCGACACCTCCCGTGGCGCCCTGCTGGCAGACCTGCAGTCGTCATTGCGTCGCCTGGGCACCGACCACATCGACATCTGGCAGCTGCACGCCTGGGGGCAGGCCCCGCTGGAGGAATCGCTGGCCGCCATCGATACCGCCGTCGGCAGCGGCATGGTGCGCTACGCAGGGGTGTCGAACTTCGTTGGCTGGCAGACGGCGCAGGCCGCCACCTGGCAGGGAGCTTTCCCCGGGCGGACGCCGATCACCTGCGCGCAGGTCGAGTACTCATTGCTGGCCCGGCGCGCGGAGGTGGAGGTGATCCCGGCCGTCCGTGCCTTCGGGATGGGCCTGTTGCCCTGGTCCCCGGTCGGACGTGGCGTACTCACCGGCAAGTACCGCACCGGGCGGCCTCGCGGCTCCCGGGGGGCGTCGCAGCACTTCGCATGGTTCGTCGAGCCGTACCTCGAGCCCCGCTCCCGGGCGGTCGTCGACGCGGTGGCGACCGCAGCCGACGGCCTCGACCTGACCCCGGGTCAGGTGGCCCTGCTCTGGGTGCGCGACGCCCCGGGGGTGACCGCTCCGCTGCTGGGAGCGAGGACGGTGGCGCAGCTAGAGCCGTATCTGGCCACGGAGGAACTCGAGTTGCCCGTGGAAATCATCGCGGCCCTCGACGACATTTCCGGCGGCCCCAATGCCGGCAGGGAGACCTACGAGACCGCCCCCATCGGTCAGTGACGGGAGAAGAACCATGGCCATGGCAGACGCAGAGCGCTACCAACCCTCGACGATGGCCGACTGGCATGACTGGCTGGCCGCTCACCACGATCGCGGTGCCGGCGTGTGGGTGGTGCTCTGGAAGCCGCGCTCCGGCAACCTGCAACTGAGCTACGACGAGCTGATCCGCGAGGCGCTCTGTTGGGGTTGGGTGGATGGCCAGGCCAGCCCGCTGGACGACCAGCGCTCCATGCTGTGGTTCACCAAGCGCAAGCCGAACAGTCCTTGGGCGGCGACCAACAAGGCGCGGGTCGCCGACCTCGTGCGGGAAGGCCGCCTGCAGCCGGCCGGGATCGCGGAGATCGACCGCGCCAAGGCGAACGGCATGTGGACCGTCTACGACTCGGTCGAGGCCCTCGAGGAACCGGCGGAGCTGGCGGCAGCACTCGATGCGACCCCGCCGGCGCGGACGAACTGGAACGGGTTCCCGCGCAGCGTGCGCAAACAGGCGCTGGCCTCGATAGCGCTCGCCTCCCGGCCGGAGACGAAAGCGAAGCGCATCGCGACCATCGTCGCGAAGGCAGCCGACGGCGTCCGTCCGGCCTGAGCAGGACTGCCAGATCAGGCGAGCAGATCAGGCGAGCGCGTCGGCCCGGTAGCAGGCCGTGTACATCGGAAACTCGAACTGCCGCCGGCCGGCGCTGTGCGGATGGGTGGCCACAAGCTCGCGCACGGCAGCGAGCACCTTCGCCTGAGTGGCAGGAGAGGCCACGAGCCATGGGCTGCGTGAAGCAACCAGGGCTTCGATCGCCTCGGCGTTGACCATCGGGACCGATTCGAACCGGCGGCGCTCGAACTCACTGAACCCGGGCACCTCCTGCACGCGGTCGGCATCGATCATGACCTCGGCCGGGGCGAGGCCCATGGCGTCGGAGAGCGCAGCGACGAAGGGGTGCCGTGCATCCCGGATGTTCCAGACCAGCGCGAGCCGGCCACCCGGGGTGAGGACCCGGGCGATCTCTGCGCCGGCAGCGACCGGGTCGAACCAGTGCCAGGCCTGAGCAACGCTCACAACGCCGACGCTGCGATCGGCCAGCGGGATCTTCTCGGCGGTGCCGATCACTGTTTCTACACCCTCGATCCGGGCCAGCATCTTCTCGTCGGGGTCAACCGCGACGACCTCGTGGCCCAGCGCAAGTAGCGACCTGGTCAGCTTTCCCGAGCCGGCGGCGAGGTCCAGGACGCGACCCGCGGCGCCTTCCAGCAGCCACTCGACGTGTTCGCGGGCGTAGCCGGGCCTACCCAGCTCATAGGCCGTGACCGCCGCCCCGAAGAACGTGGCCGGCCCGGTCGGGGCCTTCATGCCCGATCCAGGAAGCGGTCCAGGACGCGGCACCCGAACTGGAGCGACTCGACCGGCACCCGTTCGTCGACGCCGTGGAAGAGCGCGACGAAGTCCAGCTCGGGCGGCAGTCGCAGCGGAGCGAACCCGAAGCAGCGCACCCCGAGCCGTGACCACGCCTTCGCGTCGGTGCCGCCACTCATCATGAAGGGCACCACGGTGGCGCCCGGGTCCTCTTCGGTGAGGCTCGAGGTCATGGCCGCAACCAGGTCGCCGTCGAACGTGGTTTCCACGGCTGGCTCGGAGATGGCCACCTCGTAACGCACCCGATCGCCGATCAGCTCCGTGATCACGTCGAAGAACTCCTGTTCGTAGCCGGGAATGAACCTCCCGTCGATGCCAGCGGTGGCTTGCCCGGGGATCACATTGTGCTTGTAGCCGCCGGCCAGCATGGTCGGATTGGCGGTATTGCTCATGGTGGCCCCGACCATACGGGCGATCGAACCAAGACGTGCCAGCGTCTGCTCGGCATCGTCGGTACCGATCTCGATGCCGAGCACCTTCTCGATCGCGTCGAGGAACTGTCGCTGCGCGGGACGGATCCGCGCGGGCCAGGCGTGGTTGCCGATCCGGCTGACGGCCTCGGCGAGGCTGGTGATGGCGTTGTCCTCGTTGCGCATGGAGCCGTGACCGGCGCGCCCGTCGGCGATCAGGTTGAGCCAGGCCAGACCCTTCTCCGCTGTCTGGATCAGGTAGAGGCGCTGGTCGTTGACGCTGAGGGAGAATCCGCCGACCTCACCGATCGCCTCGGTGCAGTCGGAGATCAACTCGGGGTGCGTCCGGGCCAACCAGGTGGCACCGAGCGGGCCGCCGGCCTCCTCGTCCGCGGTGAAGACGAGCCGGATCGGGCGCCGCGGGGCGCGTCCCTGGCGGACCCGCTCCCGCACAACGGACAGCAGGATCGCGTCGAAGTCCTTCATGTCTACGGCGCCGCGGCCCCAGACGTAGCCGTCGATGATCTCGCCGGCGAAGGGGTCCACCTGCCAGTCCGAGGCGACCGCAGGCACCACGTCGGTGTGGCCATGGATCAGCAGCGGTGGCAGCGAGGTGTCACAGCCCTCCGGTGCCCAGTCGGCGACAAGGGTGGTGCGCCGCGGCTCGGATTCGAACAGCTGACTGGCAATGCCGACGTCGTCCAGCTTCGCGGCGACGTATTCGGCTGCCTCGCGCTCACCCTTGGCTCCGGACGGCCCGAAGTTGGACGTGTCGAAGCGGATCAGGTCGCTGCACAGGCCGGCAACTTCGTCTGCGGCGTTCAAGGGGGACTCCATGAGGCCATCCTGCCACCGACCCCGATCGGGTAGACCGTGCCCATTTCGCCAATGGCGACCCCGATTGGGTATAGTGCTCTGGCTGTCCGGGGAACCGGGCAGACACCCTGTCCGGGTGGCGGAATAGGTAGACGCGCTAGCTTGAGGTGCTAGTGCCCTTTATCGGGCGTGGAGGTTCAAGTCCTCTCTCGGACACA
>JBBRIY010000044.1:0-12066 GCA_038220215.1 Propionibacteriales bacterium | reverse complement strand
AGGCACAGCACCACCACGCCGAAGGCCGCCTGGCCGACGATGGGGCTCTTCGCCACCTTCTCAGCGGGCGCCCCGTAGGCGGATTGCTGATAAGGCACCGGCGCGTAGCCCTGGGGCGGCTGCTGGCCGTAGGGCTGCTGTCCATACGGCTGGGGTTGCTGCCCGTAGCCCTGGGGCGGCCGCTGCCCGTACGGCTGGGGTTGCTGTCCGTACTGCTGGGGATACTGCTGCGGCTGCGGCTGCGGCTGCTGGCCGTAGGGCTGCTGGGGGCGTGGTGGCTGCCCGTAAGGCTGCTGCGGTTGCCCGTACCCCGGCTGAGGGTATTGCTGCCCGAACGGCTGCGGGGGCTGCCCGTAGGGCTGCGGGGGCTGCTGCTGGCCGTAGCCCGGCTGCGGCGACGGACCCGGAACGCTCCCGGGGGATTTGTCGGGGGTCTGCGGCGTGGCGGGCTGCTCAGAGGACATGCGCACAGATTAGCGCCGGTACGGTCACGAGCTCCGGATTGCCCGCCCGACACAGCGCCCGGTGGGCTGCCAAGATGGACGCATGCCAGAGCTGCAACCCCGCGCCATCGCCTGGGCCGAAACGATGGCCGGGCACACCGGCGATCGGCTGGTCCGCGCGCACAGCGAACCGGGCGGCCACCTCGGGCTCGAGGTGCCGATCCTGCGTCCACAGCGCGAGGCCTGGGAGTCCGAGCACCTTCGTCCCGGCGCGGCCCTTGCTCTGGGGGCTGGGGACCGGGCACTTCGGGAGGAGCCCGACCCCGAACGCACCTGTTTCGAGCGTGACCGCGATCGCATCGTGCACTCCACGGCCTTCCGTCGGCTGGCCGGCAAGACCCAGGTGGTGGTCTATCCCACCGACCACCAGCGGACGCGGCTCACACACGCCCTCGAAGTGGCGCAGGTGGCCACGTCGATCGCCCGGGGAGTGGGCGCGAATGTCACTCTCGCAGAGGCGATCGCGCTGGGCCACGACTGCGGTCACGGTCCCGGCGGCCATGCCAGCGAGGACGCCTTCGACGCCTTCCTCAGCGACGGCTACAACCACGGACCCTGGGGGGCGGACGTGGTCCTCACCGGGCTGAACCTGTGCAGCCAGACGCTCGACGGCATCCGTAACCACTCGTGGTCACGCCCCGTCCCGTCCACGGTCGAGGGCGAGATCGTCAGCTGGGCCGACCGGATCGCCTACTGCGCCCACGACCTGGAGGACGCGGCCAGTGCCGGCATCCTCACCCTCGACGACCTGCCGGCAGAGGTCGTCGCAGCCTGTGGACGCACCCGGCGCCAGCAGCTCGGGGCCTTCGTTCGGGCCGTTGTCGGCACCGTGGCCGCCACTGGGCAGGTGGGCATGGCGCCGGAGCCGGCGGCAGCCCTTGCCGCCCTTCGGGCCTTCAACTATGAGCGCATCTACACCCGTCCGGACTCGCTGGCCCAGGCGGCAGCGGTCATCGAGGTGCTGCGCGCGCTGGTGACCTATTACTGCGAACACCCCGGCTCGATGCCCGGCGACGCCGCAGCGCAGGGACGCGACACCGACGCTGTCGTGCGGGCTGCCGTCACCTACGTTGCAGGGATGACCGACCGATTCGCCTTCGAGACCGCTGCTGACCTGCTCGGCTGGGATCCCGACCGCCTGCCCCGCGGAATCGGCCGCGGCGCATAGCGCCTGGGCGTACGATTCGGCACATGTCTGGATCTCCCGGCGTGGGAGGCACGCGCTGACCGCAGACGCGTGCCGGCCCCGTAACTAGCCAGCGCACCGCACGGTCCGCGCAGATCGCACCCATCCACGTCCGATCTGTGGGAGTACCACTGATGTTCCTCGTCGTCCTCGCCTATCTGGCTTTCTTCAGCATCGCCCTCCCGGACAACACCCTTGGCGTGGCCTGGCCATCCATGCGTCTTGACTTCGGCCTTTCCACCGGCGCTGCCGGCCTCGTTCCGCCGGTCGGCGTTGCCGCAACCCTCGTGGCCACGGCGTTCGCCAGCCGGATCGCGGCGCGCTTCGGCGTGGGCAGGTTGCTGGCCGCCAGCACGTGGCTGTCTGCTGCTGCCCTCGTCGTGTCGGCGACCAGCCCCGGCTTCACGCAGTTCCTGGTGAGCGTCGCGCTGATGGGATTGTCCGGCGGAGCGATCGACGCCACCATCAACGCCTACGCCGCACGGACCTTCGGTGCGCGGCGGATCAACCTTCTGCATGCCTCGTTCGTCGTGGGCGCAGCGCTCTCGCCCCTGTTGGTGACCGCGTTCGTTCAGACCGGCCTCGGCTGGCGGTGGCCCTATGTGGTGATCGCCGTACTGCAACTGGCGCTGGGGTTGCTGTTCCTGCTGACCCATGAACGGTGGACCGTGCCGCCGGCATCAACGCCCGGTGCGGACGCCCGGGGATCGACACGCCCTTCCGGCGCGAGACGGACAGATGTGGCGCTCGGGCTGGTTGCAGTGGCTGTGCAAACCGGCATCGAGTCCGGCGTCGCGCTGTGGGCGTTCACCTTCCTCACGCTCGGACTCGGGGTCGATCCTGTTGTGGCCGGCCTGCTCGCGTCCGGCTACTGGTTCGTGATGTTCGCTGGACGTGTGGTCCTCGGGTCACTGGCTGAACGGGTGGGACCGTGGCCGGTGCTGAGCGGCGCAGCTGTCGGGCTCGTCGGTGCCGGGATCCTCGCATCTCTGGGGGGGCCGTGGGGCGCGATCGCCGCAGTCCTGCTGTTCGGGCTCGCAGCGGCGCCGGTGTATCCGCTACTGATCCTGACCACGGCTGAGCGCACGTCGGCCGCGGTGGCGGACGCGGTGGTCGGCTACCAGGCCGGCGCCTCGTCGCTCGGTGCAGCAGTGTTCCCGCTGCTGATCGGACTGGCGATGGACCGTTCGGTTGTCAGCTTCGCGCCGGCGATCACCGCCCTCACCGTGTTGGCTGCGCTGCTCCACCTCGCCATGCGGGTGCGGGTCGGCGCGAGACGGCAGGCCCGGTAGCCCGAGCGACAGGATCTGCACTGCGGAGCCCACTCCGGCGCTCCTGGAGGCCAGATTCGAGCGCGACAGCGCGAATCCCGTCGTGTCAGTGGCACCACGCATAATGACGACATCGTCCTCGAGCCGACCACCATGCCGTGGGGCAACCGGTCCGCCATGTTCCGCGACCCCGACCAGAACCTGGTCAACCTGTTCTCCCGGCCTGCCAGCTGATCTGCAATTCGCAGGGCGCCCGGGGTTCCACGCGACGCCCTAGACTTCGGCCGTGGCCGGGCTGATCAACGAAGAGGATCTGGCGACCGTCCGGGAACGCTCCCGCATCGATGAGGTCGTCGGGTCATACGTGACCCTTCGCCGTGCCGGCGGCGGATCGCTCAGTGGCCTGTGCCCGTTCCACGACGAGAAGACCCCGTCGTTCAACGTCAACCCCGCCCGCGGCTTCTACCACTGCTTCGGCTGCGGCGAGGGCGGCGACGTGATCGCCTTTGTGCAGAAGATCAACAACGTCAGCTTCAGCGAGGCCGTTGAGTTCCTTGCCGATCGCGTCGGCGTCCAGCTGCGCTACTCCGACGGTGGAGGGCAGCGGATGGAGCCTGGTGTGCGGCTGCGCATCCTCGAGGCCAACCAACAGGCGGCGGAGTATTTCGCCGGCCAGCTCACCGGCTCGGGCGCCCTGCCTGGACGCCAGTTCCTCGACTCCCGCGGCTTCGACAAGACCGCGGCCGAGCAGTTCGGGATCGGCTTCGCCCCGACGGGTGGACGCGACCTCGGCCAGCACCTGAAGTCGCGCGGGTTCACCGACGTCGAGCTGGTCAAGGCGGGCCTGGTCAGGGAGAACGGCTGGGATTTCTTCCAGGGCCGCGTGCTGTGGCCGATCCGGGACGCGGGCCGTTCTGTGCTCGGCTTCGGCGCCCGCAAGATCTTCGACGACGACCGGATGCCGGCGAAGTACCTGAACACCCCGGAGACGATCGTCTACAAGAAGTCGAACGTCCTCTACGGCCTCGACCTTGCCCGGCAGAACATCGCGAAGAAGAGCCAGGCCGTCGTCGTCGAGGGCTACACCGACGTGATGGCTTGCCACCTCTCCGGCGTGGACACCGCCGTGGCTTCGTGCGGTACAGCATTCGGTGACGAGCACGCCCGCCTGCTGCAGCGGATGCTGGGCACCGGCGACGTTGCCGGGGGAGAGGTCATCTTCACGTTCGATGGTGACGCGGCCGGCCAGGCTGCAGCCCTGAAGGTCTTCAAGGGTGACCAGAATTTTCTCTCCCAGACCTACGTCGCGGTGGAGCCCACCGGCCTAGACCCGTGTGACCTGCGAATCCAGCAGGGGGACGCCGCGCTGCGCGAACTCGTCGGACGACGTGTGCCGCTGTACCAGTTCGTGATGCGCAATGTGCTCGCCGGCTACGACCTGGATCGCGTCGACGGTCGCCTGGCCGCCCTGCGCGCAGCGGCGCCGCTCGTGAGCAGCATCCGCGACGAGAGCCTCGTCCTCGGTTACCTCCGCGAGCTGTCCAAGTGGCTGGGGATTGATCCCGACGAGGTGCGACGCTAGGTCAAGGTGACCGTACGGCGCCGCGGCCATCAGGCGGAGCGAAAGCACGAACGAGATCACGGCCAGGACGAGGCGTTGCCGGGCCTACCGGAACCGAAGGAGTCCCTTCCGGTGCCCGACCCGCGCGACCGCAGGCTCGAGGCGGAACGCGGGACGCTGCGGCTGCTGGTCCGGGCTCCGGAGACCTTCAGCGAAGGCTGGAACGGGCTGACCACCGACGACTTCGTCCACCCCACCTACCGCGCCCTCTTCGAGTCGGTGCTCGCTGCGGACGACGGCCCTGGCAACTGGACCCAGCACATCCTGCACGCCAACCCCGACCCGGTGCTGGAGCAGTTGCTGGTGACCCTCGCAGTGGAGCCGGGCATGCGTGATGCCACCGAGGGCTACTCCCGCGAGTACAGCTCGCAGCTGCGGGTGCTCACGGTGTCGCGCCAGATCGCCGACCTGAAGTCGAAGCTGCAGCGCACCAATCCCCTGGACGACCGTCCCGCCTACGACAAGATGTTCGCAAGGCTGGTGAACCTGGAGACGCGGCGCAAGGAGTTGCTGACCCTCGCCACCGGGCCAGCCATCTAGCAGACGGTTCCTGACCGGGGTGTTGGCGCTCCACAGGAACACGTGTTGTCACTGTGTTGCTCCACAGGTGCCGGAATTGGTCGGAGCCATCTCTTCGGCACAGCCGCAGGGTGGGGCAATGAAGAAGCCACAATCCGCCCCGTTGCTCACGCCGAAGGCCGAACGACTGCTTGCCCGGCGCATCGAGGCCGGAGTCCTCGCCGCAGAATTGCTGGCCAGCGGCGCCCGCCCCGTTCCGGCGACGGTCGAAGAACTCGTCTCCCTCGTCGACTCCGGCCGCCAGGCCTGGCAGGACTTCCTGATGGCCAACCTGCGGTTGGTCTGGAGCCTGGTTGGCAGCGAGCCGGGCCGTGCCGGATTGCCGATCGACGACCTCTTTCAGGAAGGGTTCGTCGCACTCGCCGGAGCGCTGCAGCGATTCGACCCGGAGCGCGGTCGGTTCTCCACCTTCGCCACCGTACGCGTCCGACAGCGGCTCGCTGAGGCGACGGCGGGCAGGCTCGGTGCGCTCGCCCTGCCGGACAGCAGGGCGTTGCGGCTGCGGCAAGCGCGCGGCGTCGAGGCCCAACTGGTGCAGCAGCAGGGACGCAGCGTCGGAGCCGGCGAACTGGCTGCAGCGCTGGGCCGACCGGTCGACTGGACGCGGCAACTGCTCGGGCACCGACCTCCGGTGAGCCTGGACCCTGCGGAGGAAACCCTCGCGCAGGCCATCGTTCCCGCTCCCGATCCCGACCAGGCGATCTACGCCGGCCAGGTGCGCCGGGTGTTGCGGCGGATCGACGCCGACCAGGCTCGGGTGGTGGCGCTGCGGTACGGGTTGGTGACTGGCGAGCCCGTCGACGTCGTCGACATCGCAGCCCGGCTGGGCCTGAGCACCAGCACGGTGCGGCGGCTGGAAGCGCGCGGGCTGGCGGCGCTGCGGACGCTGGCTGCTCCGTCCGGTCTCCTCTCCGATAGCCCGCTGGCGGGCTGAATCGTTCACAGGAAACACAAAGGCGCAAGCAACGGTTTTGCCAGCGCCACGGAGGACTCTGTTGGGTGTACCGAGCAGAACAGGAGTCGTCGTGGCGACCATCACACGCGAGACGTCGGCGGCGACGCCGCGACGTCCCCTCACGGCACTCCCGCAGCGAGCAGCCCGGGTACCGGACTGGTGGCTCGACGCCGTGGGCGTCGGCGCGTGGCTCAGCATGCTGGTCGTGGTCGCGCTGTGGATCACGGGCGGCGGCATCCAGGCGCTGGGCAGCGTTGCCGGGGCGTTCACCAGCCTCGGGCGGCTGACCGGACTGGTCGCGGCCGACCTCCTGCTGATCCAGGTGCTGCTGATCGCGCGCATTCCCGTGGTGGAGCGGGTCTACGGCCAGGACGAACTTGCCCGACGTCACCGACTGGTGGGTTTCTGGTCCTTCACCCTCATGGTGGCCCACCTGGTGGCCATTGTCATCGGGTACGCGCTGGCAGCGAACCTGAACCCGTTCGTGCAGTTCTGGGAGATGGTCGTCGACTACCCCGGCATGCTGCTCGCCCTCGCCGGCACACTGCTGCTGGTGCTGGTGACCGTCACCAGCATCCGCAAGGCGCGGGCGAAGCTGCGCTACGAGTCGTGGCACCTGTTGCACCTCTACGCCTATCTCGGCGTCGGACTGGCCCTTCCGCACCAGCTGTGGACCGGCCAGGAATTCGTCTCGAGCACGTTCGCCACCATGTACTGGTGGGGCCTGTGGGTCGCAGCAGTCGCAGCCATCGCCATCTGGCGGGTCGGTGTGCCGCTCTACCGCACCTTCGCGTCCGACCTGCGGGTCACCGCCGTCGTTCGGGAGAGCCCTGACGTGGTCTCGGTATCAATGCGCGGCAGGAACCTGCTCGCCATGCCTGTCGCCGCGGGCCAGTTCTTCAACTGGCGTTTCGGTTCGGGTCCGGGCTGGTCGCGGTCGCACCCGTACTCGCTGTCTGCCGCACCCACAAACGACACCTTCCGGATCACCGTCAAGGATCTCGGGGACGGCAGCCACGCCCTGGCCAGCGCCAGACCCGGCAGCCGTGTGGTCATCGAAGGTCCCTACGGCCGCCTGCACGCCGGCGTCCGCACCCAGCGGAAGGTCACGCTGATGGCGAGCGGCATCGGGATCAGTCCGCTGCGGGCACTGCTCGAGGAACTGACCGCCGACCCGGGCGATGTGACGCTGCTCTACCGCGCCCGAAGCCAGGCCGATCTGGTGCTGCGCGCGGAAATCGAGGAAATTGCCGGCCGGACCGGCGCCCGGGTGTACTACCTCGTGGGACGCCGCGTGGCCGGGCGCCGGTCCTGGCTGCCCGAGTCCGCCGCGCACCTCACCGACGCCGCAGCCCTTGCCCAGTTGGTACCAGACGTCGCCAGCAACGACGTGTTCCTTTGCGGAGCCAATGACTGGATGGACGCCGCGCGGAAGGCGGCCATCGAGTGCGGGGTGCCCGAAACCCACATCCACGACGAGCGCTTCAGCTGGTAGCCGGCGCGACCGAGAAGGAGAGCAACCATGAAGAAGATCGTGCTCGCCGTCATGACGACCATCAGCGGCCTGGTGATGCTGTTCAGCTACCACACCAGTACACAGAGCGTCGCGACCTCCACCCCGGATACCGACACCGGCGCGACGCAGGCGGATCCCGACACCAGCGCCGCTGCGCCCACCTCTCCAACGTCGAGCGCCACAGCCTCAACGTCTGACGGCGCCTTCACCGGCGATGCCGTCCAGACCCGGTTCGGCGCTGTTCAGGTGGAGATCACCGTCGCGAACGGCACCATCACCAGCGCTGAGGCGATCCAGTACCCCAACTCGAACCGCCATGACCAGCAGATCAACGCGTACGCCGTGCCGGCCCTGAACGCCGAGGTCGTACAGGCGCAGAGCGCCTCGATCGACGCGGTCTCCGGAGCCACCGTCACCAGTGACGGTTACATCGAATCGCTGCAGTCGGCCATCGACGCGGCGCACCTCGGATGAGCGCGGTTCCGATTACCGTCGTCGCCCAGCGCAAGCAGGACGTGCCGCGACGCGCGTTCGTCGCAGAGATCATGGGACTCCCGGTGAGCATCCACGTCCGCGGCCCGCGGGCCTTCGGCTCCGGCGTCGCCACGGCTGTGGAGGCGGCGTTCACAGGACTCCGCGCCGACGAGGCGATGTTCAGCACCTGGCAGCCCGACAGCCCGGTGAGCCGCATCAAGGACGGTCGGGACCGGCTGGTCGACGCCCACCCCCGCATCCGGCACGTCGCTGCACTGTGCGAGGTGGCCGGCCACCGCACCGGCGGATCGTTCGCCGCGTGGATGACCGGGGCCGACGGTCACCAGTGCTTCGACCCGACGGGCCTGGTGAAGGGCTGGGCGGTCGAGCAGGCGTTCACCGCACTGCTGGCCGACCTTCGCAAGCTCGGCCCGCACGACACCATGGTCTGTGCCGGCGGCGACATCGCGGTGGCCTGCACCCGCACCGACACCCCGAGCTGGGTGATCGCGGTGGAGGATCCGCTCGACCGGTCGCGCACTCTGCGCTCCCTCGAGTTGCGCACCGGCGCCGTCGCCACCTCCGGCACGGCCGCACGGGGAAGGCACATCATCAACCCGGTGACCGGAACGCCTGCGGACGGATTGGCGTCGGCCACCATCATCGGACCGAAGCTCACCTGGGCCGACGTCTACGCCACGGCGGCTTTCGTGAAGGGCGCTGCCGCGCTGCCGTGGGTCGCCACCCTTCCCGACCACGCAGGCATCCTGGTGGCGATCGATGGAAGGGTGAGCACGATCGCCGGGCTCAGGCCGGCAGCAGTTCAGGCCACCCGCTGATCGAGCTTTGCCAGGACGGAATAGGGGTCACGCTCGAGCCGGCGCCCGGCCCAGCGGAGAAGCAGCGCGCTGGTGCCGATGGCAAGGGCCGTCATGGCCACGGCGCTGATCGCCGGACCCGTGAACCAGGCGATGAGTAGCCAGAGCAGTGCGCCGAAACCGGTGAGGCCGAAGAAGCCCATGAACCAGGCGAACACCTTGAGGAAGGACCCGTGCCGTTGACCGACGTGCGACTGGTCGCTGGCATTGAAGACGCTGGACAGTGACCCGACTCCGACGCCGAGCGCCACCACGGCCGTTCCGGCGAGAATGGCGGGACCGACCAGACCCTCCGTGCCGCGGATGAGGGCCTCGGTGAGATTGAACATCACGACGAGCGGCACCAGGTACAGCAGTGGAGCCATGGCCTTGCCGACCAGGACGCGGGACAGCGGGGCGCCGCCGAGCAGAAGGTAGCCGAACCCGGGACCGTCGTAGCCGAAGAGGTTGAAGCTCCCGGCCACCACCGACATGGCTGCGAAGGCGGCCGACTGTGCAGCCAACCCGTAGTCGGCGAAGCTGGCATGGGCGACCACGACGCCCATCACCGGCGGGATGATCAGGGTCTGGATGGCCCGGGGGGAACGGAAGAAGAAGTAGCGCAGCTGTTGGGACGCGGCCGCCGACATCGGGCCGGGAGGCAGGCGTCGCAGCAGGGGTGGGGCGAGCGGCATGGCGACGGCGGGGTGGCGGTTGGGCTTGCGGTGTGACGACGTGGCGCCGTCCACCCGGCGGCCGAGCGCCCATACCCACCCGCCCAGCGCGATGCCCACCGTGATCAGGATCACGGCCAGCCGTAGCGTGAAGCCCAGCCAGTCCCCGTCCCGTGCGGTGCTGAGCGCCTCGCCGGCAGCCCCCGGCGGCGTCCAGCCGAGGAAGGTGCCCAGCGGACCAGTCGCGCTCTGGCCGCCGAAGGCTGCGCTTGCGGAGCGGGCCTGCTGGGCGAACAGGTAGATGCCGAGCACCATCAGGCTCGCGGAGAATGCTGCGATGTCGGCCCCGCGGCGCGAGCGCAGTGCACCGGCCAGCACGGCCTGGGCCGCGCGGGAGGCGGCAACGCACATCACCGTGAAGGCCACGGCGACCACGAGCGAGGCGAGCCGCGCAGGGAACGACTGGTTGAGCGCGATCGTGCCACCGGCGGCGAACAGGAACGTGAAGGTGGCTGTGGGGGAGACCAGCGCCCCAGCCAGGAGGCCCGTGACCTGCTGCCAGCCGGTGAGCGGGAACTGCTCGAGCCGGCGCGGGTCGACCACACCGTCGGCCAGCGTGGGTTCGACGATCGGCCCGACAACCCACGGGATGAAGATCGAGGCGAACAGCGCCAGCATGAGCAGGTCGCCGACACCGCCGCCGGACACGAGCGTCGAGGTGAACATGCAGGCCAGCAACCCGCCGACACTGCCCACGACCCAGGTGGTGGCGAAGTAGAGCCGGGCTCCGTTGCTCTGGCCGCGGGAACGGCCGGCGATGACCAGCCTCAGCCGGAGGAGGACGAGAGCCACGCGAGCTCGCCTTCCTCGAGGTCCCGGCCGCCAACGAGTTCGACGAAAGCGTCCTGCAGGTTCCTGCCGCCAGAGATCTCAGCGACGGTGCCCTCAGCGAGCACCCGGCCGGCGCCGATGACCACCAGGCGGTCGCACAGCCGCTGCACGACGTCCATGACGTGGCTGGCGAAAACGACAGTCCCACCGCCGCGGCGGTAGAGCTGCAGCATCTCCTCCATGACCTGGGTGTTCACCGGGTCAAGGGCACCGAACGGCTCGTCGAGGATGAGCACCCGCGGGCTGTGCAGCAGGGCCACGGCAAGGCCGATGCGCTTGATCATGCCGAGGGAGAAGTCGGCGATCAATTTCTCGGCCTCATCCGCGAGGTCGAGCACGCGCAGCAACTCCGCGGATCGTAGCGCCACCACATCCGGGTCCATCCGACGCAGCATGCCGGCGTACTCCAGCATCTCCGCAGCGGTCAGCCGGTCGAACAACACAGGGTTGTCCGGGACGAAGCCGACCCGCGACTTGGCTTCGAGCGGGTTCGGCCAGACCGGCACCCCGTCGATCGTCGCCGTGCCCGCATCGGGACGCAGGAGGCCGCTCAGCATGCGCAGGGTCGTGGACTTGCCAGCACCATTGGGGCCGGCAATGCCGTAGAACGTGCCCCTGGGGATGGTCAGGTCGACGCCGTCGACAGCGTGCTTGTCGCCGAAGACCTTGACCAGCCCGCGGGCCTCCAGGGCGATCGGCACAGTCATACCTCAGTTCAATTTCAGCGGCGCTTCGGGGTGGCTGGAAGCCTACCGCCGACAGTGGCTCACCGTGTCGCGAACCAGCCGCGCACGCTCTCGTTCCACACGTCGAAGCCCAACCGGACAATGAGGACGGCGACGACGGCGAGGAACGCGATGCGGACGAAGCCCGTGCCGCGGGCGATCGCTGTCCGGGAACCCAGGTAGCCACCGGCCATGTTGGCGACGGCGAGAACCGCGCCGAGGCCCCACAGCACCGCGCCGTGCGGGACGAAGAGCAGCAAGGCCCCGAGATTCGTGGCGAAGTTGACGATCTTGGCCTTGGCGCTGGCCTCGAGGAAGTTGTAACCGAGCACGCTGACAAGGGAGATCACGAGGAATGTGCCGGTGCCGGGGCCGAGCATGCCGTCGTAGAAGCCGATTCCTGCCCCGATCACCGCTGCGCTGCCATGGTGGCGGCGGCTGTCGCTGAACCGCAGTCGGGTCTCCGCTCCCATCGCAGGGCGGGTGGCTGTGAAGATCGCCACCCCCACCAGGGCAAGGACGATGATCGGCTTGAACACGGCGACAGGGAGCAGGGCTGCGATGCTGGCCCCCGCGAAACTGCCGGCGAGCGCGAAGCCTGCCATCGGCAGAGCTGTCCGCAGGTCCGGGTGGGTGCGGCGATAGTAGGTGACGCTGCTGGTGGCTGTACCGAAGATCGAGGCGAGCTTGTTGGTGGCGAGGGCCTGCACCGGTGAGATGCCGGGCACCAGCAGCAGTGCAGGAAGTTGGAGCAGGCCGCCACCGCCGACGACCGCGTCGACCCAGCCGGCGGCGAACGCGACCAGGGCAAGGA
>JBBRIY010000043.1:0-12234 GCA_038220215.1 Propionibacteriales bacterium | reverse complement strand
AGTTGTGGCTGCTGATATCGACGACCGGCGTGCGAAACGACAACCGGACGACACGGCTTGATTACGCGCACGAGTTCCTTGTCGGGCGACCTGCCCACCAGCTGCCCGATCCAGGCGGGGACAAAAGCACTACTGGGACGCTCGGACTCACCTGTACCGATGGCTGAGTTCGATGCTGCCTGAGGCAGAGCCTGCCAGCCAGCGGTGTCCCGGCATACACCCGGAAGCCGTTTCCCTGCACAGATTGGTTACCTGTACCAAGGCATTGGCAGGGTCAAGCAGCTTCACGCCGGCGAACCGGTCATGGTCGGACGTGCTCCCCTGCTGCGCGAACGCCTTGCGGACGTGATGGGCTGCAAGAGACCCTGGTTTCGCCGAGTCAGGGCGAGCAAGCCTCCGAATCTGCGGCGCCAGTGCAATTCATCGACGATTGGTCTTGAATCAGGGTTCTTCGCCTGCGTTCAGGAACAACCGAGCCTCGGCCGCGGCATTCATCCCGATCGCAGCCCGCTCGGGATGCGCCGGCGCGGGGAGGCCTTCGGCCTGCAACCATGCCCAGGTGTCGGACACCGTCTCGGCGACCGGTCGGCAGGTGAGCCCGGCGGCGTACGCGGCCGACACGTCACCGTCGTGCAGGCCGGCGTACTCACCCGTTGGAGGCAGCCAGATGGGCAACTCCGTCCACGGGGCCACCCCGGCGGCGTCCACGGCCTGCGGGCTCACCCAGACAAGCTTGGCGTCCGACCCGGTGACCGTGCGGCATTGCTCCAGAAGCTCGCCCATCGTGGTGTGACCGCGACGGCTCACCGTGTTGAAGGCCCCTGCCACCGAACGCCCGGCCGCGTCCAGAACCCAGTGGGCCAGGTCGCGGGCGTCGATGTACTGCAACGGCTGGTCCGGCGGCCCCGGACAGGGCACCCGGCCACCCCGCTTGATGCGGTTGAGCCAGAAGGGCAGGCGGCCGACCCGCTCGTAAGGCCCAAGGACAAGACCCGGGCGTGCCAAAAGCACGCGACCTCCGAATCCTTCGAGAGCGGCCAACTCCCCACCTCGCTTGACCGCGGCATAGTCGGAGACGTCTTCGCCGCCGGGGTCGCCGGCCACCACCGGCGCTGACTCGTCCGCCCCCACCGGGATCGGCCACACGTAGACCGAGCGGGAAGAGATATAGGTGTAATGCCCAGCCCGAGTGGCCAGCAGGCGGGCACTGTCGCGCACGACGCGTGGCGCCAGCGACCAGGTGTCGATGACGGCGTCCCACTCGCCGTCGCCGAGGGCTGCGGCAAGGGCAACCGGGTCGCTGCGATCGGCATGCCGCGCCGACGCCCCGGCCGCGGGTGGCCCGCTCTGGCCTCGCGTCAGCGTGGCGACATCGTCCCCGCGGGCGAGCCCCGCCTCGACGACAGCGCGGCCGACGTGGTGTGTTCCGCCCAGCACCAGGATCCGCATGCGCCGACTCTGCCCCTCGGCGCGGGGACCGGCAAGCGCGCGATGCCGACCGTGGGCGGGCATCGAAGGAGTCGTCAGGCGTCACCGGAATTGTAGGCGGGGCGGAAGTCCCCCCGGATCTCCGCCCCGCTGATCGGCAGCCGCTTCGTTCCCCCCGAATCGAGGGCCGCCAGATTTCAATCGTAGCGATAGGAGGCCGTGAGCATCACTGCCGGTCCTGCGTAGTTCTTACGTCACCCCTAAGGGGGACCGGGGGCGGTAAAGAGCGTTGTGGAACGGCTGTTCGCATACGCCAGGAGCGTTGTGGCGGCGCTGGCGGAGCGTGTTCGACCAACTCGTCGCCCTGGCAGGGATTTCCACACCCTCCCATTCAGGAGCTGCCGGTTGTCTCACAGCACCCGGAGCGTCTCCCCCCGGGTCCGCAAGGCGAAGAACGCTGAGGGCAGGACCACCGCGCAGCTCAGCAAGTGCTGACACGCTCGTGGGCTTCGCGACGGCCGTCCCCGCAGGGATCCGATGCACGCGTCCCGCTGCTGCAGCCGCTGAGTGTCGCCGCTGTGATGATGAGCAGTGAGCACCAGCCCGAGAGCCATCCCACGATGCACCCCCCGTGCAATGCTGGCGAGGGAAGCGCCACGGCAGCATCGGAGTGAGTAGACCCGTGTGGTGGCCACCGAAACTCGGGTAAGGGGGAGAGATGGACGCCCACACCGCCTCGTGCGACGCGATCGTGATCGGCGCGGGACCCAACGGTCTCGTTGCAGCCAATGCCCTCGCTGACGCCGGCTGGGACGTCATCGTCCTCGAAGCACAAGCGGAGGTCGGGGGAGCTGTCCGCAGCGCAGAGGTGACGGCCCCCGGGTTCACCAGCGACCTGTTCAGCGCGTTCTATCCGCTCGCCGCGGCGAGTCCGCTGATCCGGGACCTCGAACTCGAACGGCATGGCCTCGAATGGGTGCAGGCTCCCGCCGTCCTCGCACACCAGCTCGACGACGGCAGGTCTGCCGTCCTGCACCGGGACGCGGACCGTACGGCCGCAGGCCTCGAGGAGTTCGGCTCCGGCGATGGCGAGGCCTGGCTTGAGCTCTTCGCACAGTGGCGCCGGGTGCGCAACGGCATCCTCGACGCCCTGTTCACCCCGTTCCCGCCCGTCGCCGCGGGGGCCCGATTGCTCGCTGCCCTGAAGGTGGCTGGTGCCCTGCGCCTGGCTCGGCTGGCGGTGACGCCCGTTCGCCGCCTGGGCGAGGAGACCTTCGCCGGTGAGGGGGGACGCCTGCTCCTCACCGGCAACGCCATGCATGCCGACGTCCCGCCCGATGGCGCCGGTAGCGGCATGTTCGGCTGGCTGCTGGCCATGCTCGGCCAGGACGTCGGGTTCCCCGTGCCGAAAGGTGGGGCCGGCGTCCTCGCTCACTCCCTCGCCGCACGCGCAGAAGCCCTGGGCACGCAGGTTCGCACGAACGCTGCTGTCACAGAGGTGCTGGTTCGTGGCCGCCGCGCGTACGGGGTACGGCTTGCCGACGGTTCGGTCATCACCGCCCGCCGCGCGATCCTCGCCGACGTGCCGGCGCCGGCCCTGTACTCGCAACTGCTCGGCAAGGTGCTGCTTCCCACACGCCTGCGCGACGACATCGCCGACTTCCACTGGGACAGTGCGACCCTCAAGCTGAACTGGGCGTTGAACGGACCGGTGCCGTGGTTGAACCCATCCACCGGCCCGGCGGGCACGGTTCACCTGGGGGTCGACCTGGACGGCTTCGTCGACTTCGGTGCCGACCTCAGCGTGGGACGGATGCCGGCCAGGCCGTTCATCCTCTTCGGGCAGATGACCACAGCCGACCCGTCCCGGTCACCGGCGGGGACGGAGTCCGCGTGGGCCTACACCCACCTGCCGCAGCGGCACGCAGCTGACACCGGCGCCGTCGACGAACATGTCCGGCGGGTCGAGGACGCCCTCGAACGCGTCGCTCCCGGCTTCGCAGGCCTGGTGCGGGCCCGCACGGTACAGAGTCCGGCGGATCTCGAGGCCGCCAACGGCAGCCTCGTCGACGGCGCCCTCAACGCCGGCACCTCGGCGATCCACCAGGAGTTGGTGTTTCGCCCCACCCCGGGACTCGGTCGCCCGGAGACGCCGATCGACGGGCTCTACCTCGCCAGCGCCTCCGCCCACCCCGGCGGCGGCGTCCATGGCGCGTGCGGCTGGAATGCCGCCCATTCAGCCCTCCGCGCCAACGGGCGGCTCGGGCTCGTGCACACCGCACTGGTGCGGACGGCGTGGGAGCGGGTACTTCGCGGCTGATCGCCGCCGGCTTGGACCGAGTAGGAACCGTCCCCAATCCGGTCCACGGACCGATTTGGGGACGGTTCCAAACTCGGTCTGGGCACTAGTCGACCGAGATGGTGGACCGAGTTGGGGACGGTTCCAAATCCGGTCCGGGAGCTAGTCGAAGCGGCGCGCCTCGCGGTGGCGGCCCTCGGCGAGGAGCGCGAGTCGGTGAAGGGTCTCCCGGTTGCGGGGCGCGATCAGGAGATGGCGAATCGGTGCGGGAATGAGCCTCCCGGGGCCGGACACGGCGTCCTCATTGATCGTGACGACGCTGCGATCCGTTCCATCGGGCCGGATGCTGACGTGGACATGTGCCTCGCCGGCAGGCCAGCCGCGGGCCGTCAGCTCGAGTTCGCGTGGCGGCTCGGAGCGCTCGACCCGGGTGAAGTCCTGGATCAGGAACGGCCACAGGCCGAAGGAGTGGTGCACCCGGCTGTCGTGGGCGGGCCAGCCCGGCTCGACATCGCGGACGCGAGCTGCGCCGACCACCCAGTTCGCATAGGACCAGCCATCGGCCAGCACCTTCCACACCGCCTCGACCGGGGCAGCCACCTCACGGGTGACCGTCGGCCCTGGACCCGTGCCGTGCCCGGAGGCCCGCTGGTTCGTGCTCATCGTCCGTCCTTCCTTCGGTGGTCCACCAAGGCGTCCATACCCGCCGCTGACGGCCTCGCCACCGGGATTCGGTTCCAGCAGGTTGCCAGCGGTCGGGCCCACCGGTGTGGAGTTGTCCTGCGCCAGTCGGCTGAACAGCGGCCCGACCAGCGCGTCGAACAGGCCGGGCAGCATCCGGGAGCCCAGCACCATCAGCCGATTCACGCCGAAGACCGGCACCTCCCGGCGGGGGTGCTCGAGGGTCCGCTGGATGACCGCTGCCACCTCGTCGGCCGTCGCCACCGGGGGCGGCGGCGCACCGTGGTGACCGGTCCAGGTGCCTGCGAGCCGATAGATCGGGGTGTCGACGCCACCGGGAGAGACCAGCGAGACGTGCACGGCGGGGGAGTCCCGCAACTCAAGCTGGAGGGTGCGGGCGAGGCCATGAATTGCCCACTTCGTTGTGATGTAGGCCGACATCGTCGGTGCCGCGATCTTCCCCAGCACGGACCCGACCAGCACCAGGTGCCCCGCACCCTGGGTCTCGAATCGGCGCAACGCCGCCCGGGCGACACGCGAGGTGCCGCCGAGATTGGTGGCAACGGTGGCATCAAACACGTCCGCCGGCAGGTCGACGAAGCGTCCGTAGGCGAGTGCCCCGGCGCAGTGCACGACCGCGTCGATGCCGCCGAAGCCGGACGCTGCGGCGGCGAACACTGCGTCGACAGCTGAGGCGTCCCGCACGTCCGCGATCACTGTGAGGATGTCACCCCCGGCCAGGCCCAGTTCCCTGCATTCGGCGGCGACATCGGCCAACACGTCCGCCGAACGCGAACAGAGGACGAGACGGTCGCCGGCACGAGCCAGCCGATGCGCGACCGCGCGTCCGATCCCGCTCGATGCGCCGGTGATCACCACCACGCGACGAACGCGGGCAGCCCCAGAGCTGCGGCCCTCCGGCCGTGCAGAACTCAAGGCCTGCCGTCAGTTGCCGTGGACGCCGGCGGTCTCCGGCTGCTCGCGGGTCACCGCTTCGCGGGCCTCATTGATCAGGAGCCCGATGAGCTGCTCCTCCCGGGCGATCAGGTCGACCAGCTGGTCGCTGAAGCTCGAGGTCGGATCGGACGGATCGGCATAGAGCGGCACATCGTGGATGGCCGAATCGACCCTGGTCAGCTCGGCGGCCAGGTCCTTCAGGTTCTCGCTCATGGAGCGTAAATACCCCGCGCGCGACGGGGCAACCTATGACCGTGGTCCCTGTCAGGCAAGGCGGTGGAGCCAGACATTCCCGACCGCTCCCGCAGCCAGGTCGAAGGTGAGGTAGGTGCAGTTCGGCTGGCGCCGGCGGTCGGTGGGCGAGCCGGGATTCAACAGGCGCAGCCCGGCTGGCGTCGTGCTGTCCCACGGAATGTGGCTGTGGCCGAAGCACAACAGATCGGTGTCGGGATACGCGTCCTCGCACCGCCGCTCGCGTCCCTGCGATGGTCCGGTCTCGTGCACTACTGCGACGCGAATCCCACCGACCTCAGCCCGGGCAACCTCCGGCAGGCGAGCACGCAGGTCGCTGCCGTCGTTGTTGCCCCAGCAGGCCAGGAGGCTCCGCGACCGGGCTTCGAGCTTGTCGAGCAGGTCAACGTCCACCCAGTCGCCGGCATGGATGACCAGGTCGGCGCTCTCGACGGCCTCCCACAGCGACGACGGGAGGTCGCGGGCACGCTTCGGGACGTGCGTGTCGGACATGAACACCACCTGCATCGGGCCATTCTCCCTCCAGAACGCCGGAACCCTCCCCCGGTTCTGAACCGCCGGAACCGCGCCCGAGGGTCAGGGCTTGAGAACGACCTTGATGCAGCCGTCCTCCTTGTCCTTGAAGGTCTTGTAGGCCTCGGGCCCTTCCTCGAGCGGCAGGCGGTGCGTGGGCAGGCTCTCCACACCGAACACGTCATCGTCTTGGGAGAGCAGGTCGAAGAGCCGGTCACTCCAGCGTCGGACGTTCGCCTGCCCCATCCGGATCGTGACCTGGCGATCGAACAGCTGCATCATGTTGAACGGATCGGCGGCCCCGCCGTAGACACCGACCATCGAGACCGTCCCACCCCTTCGGACGGCGGCGAAGGCGGTGTCCAGCGCTGCCATCCGGTCAATGCCGATGGTCTGCATCAGCTTGGAGGCCACCGGCCTTGGCAGGTGGGTGACGGCCGTCGCCGCAGCCTCAGCGAGCGGCGAACCGTGGGCCTCCATGCCGACGGCCTCGACGACCCGGTCCGCCCCGCGTCCGCTGGTCAGTTCGAGGATGGCGGCGGGCACGTCATCGACCTGCGATGCGTCCACCACTTCCACGCCGAAGCCCGCAGCCATCGACAGCCGCTCCGGCACGAGGTCGACCCCGATGACGCGCGCTGCGCCCTGCTGCCAGGCACTGCGCGTGGCAAGCTGGCCGACAGGGCCGAGGCCGACAACGACAACCGTGTCGCCCTTCTCGATGTCGCTGTACGCGACGCCCTGCCAGGCGGTGGGCAGGATGTCGGAGAGGAACAGCCATCGCTCGTCGGTGCCGGTCTCCGGGAGCTTGATCGGCCCGTAGTGGGCCTGCGGCACCCGGACGTACTCCGCCTGGCCGCCGGGCACCTGGCCATAGAGCTTGGTGTAGCCGAACAGCGCGGCCCCGCAGCCGGATTCGTGCACCTGTGTCGTCTCGCACTGCGACTGCAGGCCCTTGGCGCACATGAAACAGCTACCGCACGCGATATTGAACGGCACGACGACGCGATCCCCGGGCTTCAATCCGGTGACGTCTGTCCCGACCTCCTCGACGACGCCCATGAACTCGTGGCCCAGCACGTCGCCGGGCGTCATGAACGGGGTCAGCGGACCGTACAGGTGAAGGTCGGAGCCGCAGATCGCCGTCGAGGTGACTCGCACCACCGCATCGGTGGGGAGTTCGATCCTGGGGTCGGGCACATCGGTGACCTTGACGTCGTTGCGTCCCTGCCAGGTAAGGGCTCTCATGAATCTCTCCTGCCGTCGGGCGGGTGCGCGTCCGATCGTCGGTGCACCCACGGTATTCATCGGCTGTAACCAGCCGCCGGCCCGCCCAAACGTCCGCCGCCGGGAGAGGGGTAAACGCACCACTGATACCTCCGTGCCCGCACGGGGTAGAGATGGGCGAGGGGAGGGGCGGGATCGGTGAGACCTCTGACGATGATGGCTCTCGCGGCACTGGCCGCGGTGCTTGGAATGGCCGTCGGACGGTCGCTGGAACGCCTGCTGCGCCGCGCCGGGGGCCCGCTTGGCACCAGCGCGATGGTGGACATCGGACTGGCACGCCTCCGCTGGGTCGCTCCAGCCGTCGTTGCCAGCCTCATCCTCAAGGCCGCTACCTCCACCACACCGTCGGCAGCACTGGTCTGGGTGCCGCTCGCGCTCGTCGGGCCGTGGCTGGTGGCCGTCCACGGCAGGTGCCTGGGTCGCTGTGCTCGCCAGGTTGTGAGGCCTCCCAAGCCGAAGCTTGCCACTAGGCAATCGCCCACCTGCATGGCACGATCGCCCGAGTGACGAGCCAGGACACACCTCTTCGCGCCGGAGCGCCGGTCGCCGACAGCCACGACCTGATCCGGGTCCAGGGCGCACGGGAGAACAACCTCAAGAACGTGGACGTTGACCTTCCGAAGCGTCGGCTCACCGTCTTCACCGGGGTGTCCGGCTCGGGCAAGAGCTCGCTGGTGTTCGACACCATCGCCGCGGAGTCGCAGCGGATGATCAACGAGACCTACAGCGCGTTCGTTCAGGGCTTCATGCCCACGCTCGCCCGTCCCGACGTGGACGTGATGGACGGCCTGACCACGGCGATCATCGTCGACCAGGAGCGGATCGGCGCCAATCCACGCTCGACGGTGGGCACCGTCACCGACGCCAACGCCATGCTGCGCATCCTGTTCAGCCGGCTCGGCCAGCCGCACCTCGGTTCGTCGCAGGCCTTCTCGTTCAATGTCGCCTCAGCGAAGGGCGCCGGGGCGGTCACGTTCGACAAGGGCCCGGGCAAACCGATGAAGCAACGCGCCGAGTTCTCCATCACCGGCGGCATGTGTCCCCGGTGCGAGGGCATGGGCAATGTCAACGACATCGACCTCTCCGAGCTGTTCGACAAGACCAAGTCGTTGACCGAGGGCGCGATCACCGTCCCCGGCTACAGCGCGGACGGCTGGTACGGACGCATCTTCGGCGCCGTGGTGCCCGCGGACATCCCGATCGCGAAGTTCACCGACCGGCAGCGCCAGGAGTTCCTGTACGGGGAGGCCCGCCGCATCAAGGTCGAGGGCATCAACCTCACCTACGAAGGCCTGGTGCCCCGCATCCAGAAGTCGATCCTCTCCAAGGACGTCGATGCCCTCCAGCCCCACGTCCGTGCCTTCGTCGAGCGCGCGGTCACCTTCACGACCTGTCCCGAGTGCGAGGGCACCCGGCTCAACGAGGGCGCCCGGTCATCGAAGATCGGCGGCGTCAGCATCGCCGACTGCTGCGCGATGCAGATCAGTGACCTTGCCACCTGGGTGCACGGCCTGAGCGAGCCCACCGTCGCGCCGTTGCTGAAGAACCTCGGCTTCCTGCTCGATTCTTTCGTGGACATCGGGCTGGGATACCTGTCCCTCGACCGTTCCTCGGGGACGCTGTCGGGCGGAGAGGCCCAACGCACGAAGATGATCCGTCACCTCGGCTCGTCCCTCACCGACATCACCTACGTCTTCGACGAGCCCACCATCGGCCTGCACCCGCACGACATCGCGAAGATGAACGAGCTCCTCCTGCAACTGCGCGACAAGGGCAACACCGTCCTGGTGGTCGAGCACAAGCCGGAAGCGATCGCCATCGCCGACCATGTCGTCGACCTCGGCCCCGGAGCGGGCAGCGCGGGCGGCGCCGTCTGCTTCGAGGGCACCGTCGAGGGGCTGCGTACCAGTGGCACCATCACCGGGCGCCACTTTGACGACCGGGCTTCCGTCAAGGACGTCGTGCGTACAGCGTCCGGAGCCCTCGAGATTCGCGGCGCAAGCCTGCACAACCTCAAGGACGTGGACGTCGACATCCCGCTCGGCGTCCTCGTCGTCCTGACGGGGGTCGCAGGCTCGGGCAAGAGCTCGCTGGTGACCGGTTCGGTGGCCGGACGCGACGGCGTCGTCACCGTCGACCAGGGAGCGATCCGCGGATCGCGGCGCAGCAACCCCGCGACGTACACCGGCCTGCTCGAACCCATCCGCAAGGCGTTCGCCAAGGCCAACGGGGTGAAGCCCGCCCTGTTCAGCGCCAACTCCGAAGGCGCCTGCCCCACGTGCAACGGTGCCGGCGTGGTCTACACCGATCTCGCGATGATGGCCGGGGTTGCCACCACCTGTGAGGAGTGCGAGGGCAAGCGGTTCCAGGCTGCGGTGCTCGAGTACCACTTCGGCGGCCGCAACATCAGCCAGGTGCTGGAGCTGCCGGTGACGGAGGCGAAGGACTTCTTCGGCTCGGGCGAGGCCCGGACGCCGGCCGCCCACGCCATCCTCGAGCGGCTCGACGACGTCGGGCTCGGCTACCTCAGCCTCGGCCAGCCGTTGACCACACTGTCCGGTGGGGAGCGGCAGCGGCTGAAGCTTGCCACCCGGATGGGAGACAAGGGCGGGGTGTACATCCTCGACGAGCCGACGTCAGGGCTGCATCTGGCCGATGTCGCACAGCTGCTCGGCCTGCTCGATCGCCTCGTCGACGCCGGCAAGTCGGTGATCGTTGTCGAACACCATCAGGCGGTGATGGCGCACGCCGACTGGATCATCGACCTCGGACCCGGCCCCGGCCATGACGGTGGCAGCATCGTCTTTGAGGGCACCCCCGCTGCGCTGGTCGCGGCGCGCAGCTCGCTCACCGGCGTTCACCTGGCTGCCTACGTGGGCGGCTGAGAGGAATGTGTTCCTTCACAGGGTAAAGGAACCGTTACCCCGGAGGCGCGCAACCTACGGAGTCGTAGCATGCGGGAAGCGCAGTGCGCTGACTCGCTGACTACGGGGAACCGTCGGTGAACGGGGAGGACGAACTCGGGCGAAGGCGGCTCCTCATCCAGCCATCCTTCCCCCGCGTCCGAACCGTCGACAATCACTCCACGTTTCCAGTGAGAGCAGGTGCTGACAACCTCGCAGGGCAGCTTCGGCTGCCGAGACCTTGGTCGGTCAAGTGAGCGGGTGACGTCCTGGAGGGGGATCAACGTGACTCGTGTACAGGGCTTGTCTGGCGGCTGGCCCGGTGCTTGAGACCGCCAAGGTTCTTGTCGGGAGGTTGCAGCTATGCGAACGGTGGTCCGGGTGCTGAGGGGCGCTCGGGCCACCGAGCATGGCGTGGCCAGTCCCTTGCCACCGGGACTCCTCCTGCACCAACCCTGACCAGCACTAGGGTCAGTGTCATGGCCCAACCCACGACTCAGCGGTCGGTCCGCAGTCGTTGGCAGACCGTCTACCAGGACGTCCCCGACTTCCACGCCCGCCTCTCGGTGATCGCCGCTATGACCGGGTTCGTCGTCGCTGTCATCGGGATAGCGGTGAACGCCCTCAACGACGGCGGCCCGATCCAGATCCTGCTGTGTGTTGTGATGGCCGCGATGTCGGTGGGCATGATCTGGTTCGCGCGGAGGACCGGCAAGTACGAACAGGCCCGCGTGATCACCGTCGTCATCGTCTTCCTCGTGATCTTTCCCGCCATGTTCTTCACCGGCGGCGGGTACCACAGTGGCATGCCGGCGCTCATGGTCTTCGCCATGGGTTTCACGGGGATCGCCCTCGTGGGGCGGGGAATGTGGGTGCTGCTCGGGCTGGAGTTCGTCGTCTACTCGGCGTGCTGCGTCGCCGGCTACCTCTACCCGCAGCTGATCACCCCGCTCGCCGGGCCGACCGAGCTCGTCATCGACGTGATTCTCTGCGTCGCACTCGCCGGCCTGTCGCTATCGGCCATGGTGCACCTGCTGCTGCGGGTCCACGAAGGCAACGCCAGCCTGCTGGCAGCGAAGAATGCCGAGCTGGAGGAGATCGACAAGGAGAAGTCGGAGTTCCTCGCGATGGTGGCCCACGAGCTCAATACGCCACTGGCCGTGATGCGGGTTCACCTCGATGACGCCGGAGGCAGCACGGTCAACGCCCCGCCTGCCATGCGACACACGATCAACGTGATGACGGCGGAGAATGAGCGACTCACACGGCTGGTCGGCCAGTTGCGGGACGTGAGTCGGATCGCGTCAGACCAGATGCACCTCGACCTGCGGATCGAGGACCTCTCGGCCATCATCGGCGAGGTCCTGCGCACCTATCAACCGTTGGTCTCCCGCAACGGCAATACCCTCGAGCTGGTCCGCGGCGGCGCGCATCCTCTGGTGCTCGTCGACGCCGAGCGCGTCGCGCAGGTGCTGGTCAACCTGCTCTCGAACGCCAGCCGGCACACCACGGACGGGATGATCACCGTGGCCGTCCGCGAGCGTGGCAGGTTCGCGGAGGTCACCGTCAGCGACACCGGTGACGGGATTCCCGACGACGTCAAGGAGCACCTCTTTGAACGCATCGGGCGGCGCAGTCCCACCGGCATCACCTCGAGCAGGGACGCGGGTCTCGGTCTCGGGCTCATCATCTCCTGGCACATCATGACCGCGCATCACGGCACCATCGAGATCGAGTCGACGCCCGGCGTCGGCACCACCGCCCGCCTGACGTTCCTGCTGGCGAAGCGTCCCTGACCGGTCGCACCGCTCCCAGCGGACCGAGTTTGGAACCGTCCCCAATTCGGTCCACCCGGCTTCGTCGGTCCCAGCGGACCGAGTTGGGGACGGTTCCTAACTCGGTCCACCGGGCTTC
>JBBRIY010000042.1:0-12361 GCA_038220215.1 Propionibacteriales bacterium | reverse complement strand
CTACGAGGTCTTCCCCTACAGCACCCGCACCACCGCCAGCCTCGACCTCGACCACACCAAGCCCTACCAGTGGGGTGCCGCCTGGACCCCCGGCCAGACCGCACCCGACAAACTCGGACCCCTACGCCGCAAACCCCACCGCGCAAAAACCCACGCCGGCTGGCGACTCGCCCAACACGACCCCGGCCAATACACCTGGACCAGCCCCCTCGGCCGCCGCTACCTCGTCACCACCGCCGGACTCACCAACGACTACCAACACGCCCCCGGCACAAACCCATGGGACAACCCCCTCGGCGGACCACTCCTCCCCGACCTGCCCACGGCAGGACGGCGCAGCAAGCGATCCCGCTCACACAGCCGTGCAACGAGCCGCAAGGTCAGGCCGCGACCCCAGGTTCGGTTGCGGCCCTAGCACCCGGACCACATCGAGTTGAGCCCGCACCCACACGCGTCGAAGGTCGACCGGTTCCCACGACGAACCGGACCTTTGGCGTGCCCGCAGCCTCCCAGGCTTTGGCCTGCGCGCTGGGTCAGGAGCTTGACCGACGACGATGGGCCAGCCCTGCCAGACTGGCCAGCCGTGCGCCGGGAGGTCTTCGAGGAGATCGGCCTCGACCTGCCGATCGACCGGTTGGCCTTCATCCATGAGAACTTCTTCAGCGGTTCCGCCGAGTCCGGTCTTGCCGGACACGACTGCTACGAGCTGACGTTCTACTTCCTGATGGCCTACGACCCCGCGCGTCCTCCGATCACAGCACCGAGGACGACCAACGGCGTCCGCGAATGGTTCGAATGGGTCGACCTCGCAACGTACGGACGCGAGCGTGTGGCCTACCCCACCTTCTTCGCAGCCGAACTTTCCCAGCTCGGCACACAGCCGAAGTGGATCACGACCCGGGGTTGAGGTCCGCTTCCGTGGCAGCCAGCTGACCGCAGGCACCGTCGATCTCTCGTCCCCGGGTGTCGCGGACGGTGGTGGGGACTCCCCTGGCCTCGAGTCGGCGGACGAACTCCTGCTCGTCCTCCCTCCGTGACGCCGTCCACTTCGAGCCCGGCGTGGGGTTCAGCGGAATCAGGTTCACGTGCACCCACCCCCAGCCGTACCGGGTAAGCAGGTTGGCCAACGCGTCTGCCCGCCACCCCTGGTCATTGATGTCCCTGATCAGCGCGTACTCGATCGAGACCCGCCGACCGGTCTTCTCGAAGTAGCGGTGCGCTGCACCGACCACCTCCGCCACCGGCCACCGGGTGTTGATCGGGCACAGCGTGTCGCGCAGTTCGTCGTCCGGCGCATGCAGGCTCACCGCGAGCGTCACCGGCAGCCCCTCCTCCGTCAACCGCTGGATCTGCGGCACCAGCCCCACGGTCGACACGGTCACGCCGCGCGCGGAGATCCCCAGTCCCTCGGGTGCAGGCCCCACGATGCCGCGGACGGCCCGCAGCACGGCTGTGTAGTTGGCCATCGGCTCGCCCATGCCCATGAACACGATGTTGTTGATGCGTCCGGGCCCACCGGGAACCTCGCCATCGCGCAGCCGCCGCGCCGCGTCCATCACCTGGGCGAGGATCTCGGCCGTGCTCAGGTTCCGCTGCAAGCCCCCCTGGCCGGTTGCGCAGAACGGGCAAGCCATCCCGCAACCCGCCTGGGAGGAGATGCACACGGTCGCCCGCTCCCTGCCCTTGCCGCTGGCCCGCAGCCCCGGCACCCCATAACGCATCAGCACGCTCTCCACGAGCGACCCGTCGTACAACCGCCACAACGTCTTGACCGTGGTGCCTGCGTCGGCGGACAGGTCGCGCACCCGGTCGAGCAGGGGTGGCACGAAGCGCTCGGCCAGCAGGTCCCGCTCGGCCTTGGGAATGTCCGTCCACGCCTCTGGGTCGTCGCTCAGCCTGTCGAACAGGTGCCGGGTCAGCTGCCCCGCACGGAACTTCGGCAGTCCGAGTTCCGCGATCGCCTCCGCGCGCTGGCCTGCGTCCAGATCGGCCCAGTGCAGCGGCGGCTTGCCACGGCGCGGCTTACCCAGCGCCAGCGGCACGGTCCGTCCGGCCTGCGCCGCGGCAACGGTCTCCGCGTAGCTCGCCTCTTCTTCCGGGGTCAGTCCGGTCATTGCGCCACCCCCAGCAGCGTGAAGAACAGCCAGGCCGCGGGTGCCGCGACCAGGGTCGAGTCGAGCCGGTCCATCACGCCGCCGTGGCCGGGCAGGAACGAGCTCATGTCCTTGATGCCCACGTCCCGCTTGATCATCGACTCGATCAGGTCGCCGGCCGTGCCGAAGATCACCACGACAACCGCCAGCAGCACCCCGAGCCACCATGGCTGGTTCATCACGAACACGAACTGCAGCACGCTCACGACAGAGGCCAGCACGATCGATCCGGCCAGCCCCTCCCACGTCTTCTTCGGGCTGATCGTGGGCACCATCGGGTGCCTCCCCAGGCTGGCCCCCGCGGCATAGCCGCCGGTGTCGCTACCGGTGATGCACAGGAACACCGCGACCACCTTCGCGACGCCATGCGGCTGGGCAAGGATCAGTCCGACGAAGGATGCAAGGAGCGGGATGTAGCCGATGATGAACAGGCTGGCCGCGCTGTCGCGGGCGAACCCTTCGGCGCCTTTGAACATGCGCCACATCAGTGCGAGCAGCACGCTGCCACCGATCGTCCCCAGGAGCACCACGTGCCAGGGGATCTGCGTGACCGGCTGCAACACGGCGGCGGCGTAGGAACCACCGATGATGATCATGTTTCCAATGACGACAGGCAGCAGGACCGACGTCATGCCCACCCGCTTCAGCGCGTGGTGCAACTCGACCGCCCCGAGGCTGGTCAGCACGACCAGCAGCACGATGAAGCCCGGTGGCCACCACACGAGGGTGGCGACCACGATTCCGAACAGGGAAAGGCCAACGGCGATCGCTGCGGGCAAGTCCCTGCCCGCCCGCGATTTCGACGGGGCCGGCTGTTCGGTGTCGGCCATTCAGACCTCCAGCAGTTCGGCTTCCTTCACCTTCAGCAGATCGTCGACGGAGTCGATGTGCTTCTTGGTGGCGGCTTCCAGCTGCTTTTCCGCCCCGCGGGAGTCGTCCTCGCTGACGTCCTTGTCCTTGAGGAGCTTGTGAACACTCTCGAGGGCATGACGGCGGTTGTTGCGGATGGCGACCCGGGCCTCTTCGGCCTTGTGCTTGGCGAGCTTGATGTACTCCCGGCGGCGTTCCTCGGTGAGCTGCGGCATCACCAGGCGGATCACGTTGCCGTCGTTGGCAGGGTTCACGCCCAGGTCGGAGTCGCGGATGGTCTTCTCGATGTTGCTCATCGCTCCGCGGTCGAAGGGGGTGATCAGCACGGTGCGGGCCTCCGGCACCTGGAAGGTGGCCAGCTGCTGCAACGGAGTCGGTGCGCCGTAATAGTCCACCATCAGCTTGTTGAACATGGCTGGGTGCGCACGACCCGTTCGGATCGCTGCAAACTCCTCGCGAGCGTGCTCGACGGCACCGGCCATCTTGTGCTCGGCGTCCTTGATGATCTCGGGGATCACGAAATGCCTTCCCTTCTCGTTCGCCAGCAGCGCCGTCTAGGCGTGCAGGGTGGTACCGATCTTCTCACCTGCGACCACCCGAGCGATGTTGCCGGGAACACCCATGTCAAAGAAGACCATTGACAGGCTGTAATCCCGGGCCAGGCTGACCGCTGTGGCATCGGCCACCTTCAGGTCGCCTGCGAGGAACTCATCGTAGGTGAGTTCCTCGAACTTCTTGGCATTGGGATTGGTGCGCGGGTCTGAGTCGTAGACGCCGTCGGTGCCCTGCTTGGCCATCAGCAGCACGTCGCAGTGCACCTCGAGGGCTCGCTGGGCCGAGACGGTGTCCGTGGAGAAGAAGGGCATTCCCGATCCTGCACCGAAGATCACCACGCGGCCCTTCTCCATGTGCCGGATGGCCCGCAGCGGCACGTACGGCTCGGCAACCTGCCCCATCGCGATGGCCGTCTGGACGCGGCTGGGCTGGTCGGCCTTCTCCAGGAAGTCCTGCAGGGCCAGGGCGTTCATGACCGTGCCCAGCATGCCCATGTAGTCGGCGCGGGCACGGTCCATGCCGCGGGTCTGCAGTTCGGCGCCGCGGAAGAAGTTGCCGCCGCCGGTCACCACAGCGATCTGGACTCCGGTGGTCGAGACCACCTCGCTGATCTCCGCTGCGATGCCGGAGATGATGTCCGGATCGACGCCGAGCTTCCCTCCGCCGAAGGCTTCACCGGAGAGCTTGAGAAGGACGCGACGGTAGGGGCTGGTCATCTGGTTTCCTCTAGGCGTTCGGCAACGACAACGGGCGGGGTTCTTTCGATTCGCGTGACCACACTAACGGCAAATGCGGCGCGGGAAACGCAGAACGACCGCCCAGCAGAGCTGGACGGTCGTTCGGGTTGTCGTGCTCAGGCGCCGGCTGCGAACCGGACGAAGCGCTTGACCTCGACGCCGTTCTTCTTCAACAGCTGGCCGACGGTCAGCTTGTCATCGGACACGCTGGGCTGCTCGACGAGGCAGACCTCCTTGAAGAAGCCACCGAGGCGACCCTCGACGACGCGCGGGATGATCGCTTCGGGCTTGCCCTCTTCCTTCGCGGTGAGCTCTGCGATCTTGCGCTCGTTCTCGAGCACGTGACCGGGAACCTCTTCACGAGTGACGTAGGACGGGGACATTGCCGCGATCTGCATCGCGATACCCCGCACGAAACCCTCTTCGCCACCGTCGTACTCGACCATGACAGCCACCTGGGGCGGCAGGTCCTGCGACCGCTTGTGCAGGTAGATGCTGACCGGGCCGTCGAACGTGGCAGCTGCGGCCAGCTCGAGCTTCTCGCCGATCCTGACGCTCAGCTCGGACACGGCCTCTGCCACCGTCTTGCCTGACGGCAGGACGACGGCGTTCGCAGCCTCGACGCCATGGGCGCCAGCGGCAGCGACAGCCGAAGCGATCTCGTCGGCAAGAGCGATGAAGTCAGCGCTCTTGGCCACGAAGTCGGTCTCTGCGCCGAGCTGGATGACGGTCTTGCCCGACGCTGCGACCAGACCATTGCTGGCCTCCCGGTCGGAGCGGTTTGCCATCTTCGCAAGGCCGGTGACGCGCAGGATCTCGATGGCGGCATCGAAGTCGCCTTCAGCCTCCGTGAGCGCCCTCTTGGCGTCCATCATCCCGGCGCCGGTTGAGTCGCGGAGCTTCTTGACGTCCGCGGCAGTGATCGTTGCCATTCCTGTCTTCCTTACTTGGTCTTCTTGGCGGGCTTCGGGGTGGCCTTCTCAGCCACGACCTCTGCAGCGGGCTCCTCGGTGACGGCCTCAGCAGCCGGCTCCTCGACGACAACCTCAGCACCCGGCTCCTCGACGACAACCTCAGCAACCGGCTCCTCGACGACGGCCTCAGCAACCGGCTCCTCGACGACGCCCTTCTCGAGCGCGATCTCCTCGACAACGGCTTCGGACACGGGCTCGACGACGGCGATCTCCTCGACGACGGGCTCAGCGACGACCGCGGCCGGAGCGCCGGCCAGCAGGTCGCGTTCCCAGTCGGGCATCGGCTCGGGCTCTTCGCCCGTGACAGCACCGGCGGAGCGGGCCAGCAGGCCCTCGGCGACGGCGTCGGCCAGCACGCGGGTCAGCAGTGCGACGGAACGGATCGCGTCATCATTGCCCGGAATCGGGAAGTCGACGTGATCGGGATCGCAGTTGGTGTCCAGGATGCCGACGATCGGGATGTGGAGCTTGCGCGCCTCGTCAATGGCGAGGTGCTCCTTGTTGGTGTCCACGACCCAGATGGCCTGCGGCACGCGGTGCATGTCACGGATGCCGCCAAGGGTCTTGGCGAGCTTGTCCATCTTGCGCTTCTGCTGAAGGAGTTCCTTCTTGGTCAGCCCGGAGCCGGCGACGTCGCTGTAGTCGAGGCCCTCGAGCTCCTTCATCTTGGCGATGCGCTTGCTGATGGTGCCGAAGTTGGTGAGCATGCCGCCCAGCCAGCGCTGGTTCACGAAGGGCATGCCGACGCGGGTCGCCTGCTCGGCGATGGCCTCCTGGGCCTGCTTCTTCGTGCCGATGAACAGGATCTGGCCGCCCTTGGCGACGGTCTCCTTGACGAACGCGTAGGCGCTGTCGATGTAGCCCAGCGACTGCTGCAGGTCAATGATGTAGATGCCGTTGCGCTCGGTGAAGATGAACTTCTTCATCTTCGGGTTCCAACGACGGGTCTGGTGCCCGAAGTGGACGCCACTGTCCAGCAACTGGCGTGTGGTGACGACGGCCATGGCCGTTCCTCTCTTCGCGGGCACGGACGCTGCCGTTACCCGCTTTGGGTTTTCCGGATCGAGCGTTTCGATCCGCCTGACGCAGTCGCCGGGTACCCACCTCCGAGGAGGACCACGGGCCCGACCCGCCGTACGGCGGTCAGATTGCGTGCGAAGTCGACCCGGATCGGCCAGGTCGCTGGCAGGATTCTACGCTCCCGCCCGCCTGTGCCGCCAACCGGCGTTGTCCACAGTGCGCGAGCGCTGTCCACAGGGCGCCGGGAACGCTGACGCCGGCGGCGCGCTCCTGCCGAAGATGTGGCCATGGCGAAGCTGCGCATGCTGGTGGCAGGGGTGATCGGCTGGTGCCTGTGGTTGGGGGTGGCACCTGCTGCGGCGGCGGCTGCGTCGGCCGTCCCGCCCCTGCCCGGACCGGTGGTGCGCGGTTTCGACCCGCCCGACCAGCCGTGGCTGGCAGGCCATCGAGGGGTTGACCTGCTGGGCGCTCGTGGTGCCGATGTGGTGGCGGCCATGGCTGGTCGGGTTCTCTATGCAGGCACCCTGGCCGGGCGCGGGGTGGTCGTGGTCGGTCACGGCGCGCTGCGCACCACCTATCTGCCGGTGACCCCGACGATTGAGGTGGGTACACGGGTCGGCACCGGCCAGGTGATCGGCAGGCTGGCAGGGGGCCATGGCTGCCCCGGTGGCACCTGCCTGCACTGGGGCCTCAAGCGCGGTGACACCTACCTCGATCCGCTGAGCCTGCTCGACCCCGGACCCGTCCGGCTGCTGCCGGCCACGGCGACGGACCTTGTCGGGCACCTGATCGCCGACCGCACACAGGCGCTCACGGCAGGCGGGCCCCTTCCCGGACTGCTCACCAGACCGGTACCCGGCGCCGCTGGCTCCCCGTTCGGGATGCGACTGCACCCGATCTTCGGCGAGTGGCGCCTGCACAACGGTGTCGACCTGACGGCCGCCTGCGGCACGCCGATCCGGGCAGCAGCCGACGCCCGCGTGGCCTCCGTGAGCCGCGACCCGGCCAGCGGGAACCGGCTCGAACTCGACCACGGGCAGGTCGGCGGCCACCGGCTGGTCACCGTCTACCTGCACGCGCAGGGGTTCTCCGTGCATCCCGGCGCGACGGTCCGTCGCGGCCAGGTCGTCGGTCAGGTGGGTTCGACGGGCTGGAGCACCGGCTGCCACCTGCACTTCACGGTGACGGTGGACGGGAACTACGCCAACCCGGAGCGCTTCCTGTAACGGGCGGTCACGCGCGCGGGTGGGCCTGCTGGTAGGCCCGACGCAGCCGGTCGCCCGACACGTGGGTGTACAGCTGCGTGGTCGCCAGGGAAGAGTGCCCAAGGATCTCCTGCACCGACCGCAGGTCGGCTCCACCCTCCAGCAGGTGCGTGGCCATCGCGTGGCGCAACCCGTGCGGCCCCAGGTCGGGAGCGTCCGGCACCATCGCGAGGGCACGGTGCACGAGGCGGCGCACGACGCGCGGATCGATCCGACCGCCACGGTCGCCGACGAACAGCGCCTGGCCAGCGCCGGGAGTGACCAGCACCGAGCGCACCCCGAGCCAGGCATCCAGCGCACGGATAGCCGGGCCGCCCAGTGGCACCGTGCGCTGCTTGCCACCCTTGCCCAGCACGCGCAGCAGGCCGCGCTGGTCGTCGATGTCGCCCAGATCCATCCCGCAGAGTTCCGACACCCGGATGCCGGACGCATACAGCACCTCCACCACGGCGAGGTCACGGCGCCGGGCGGCGACATCCCCCGGTTCGACGGCTTCCTCCACGCGCGCGGCCAGCCCGTCCAGGAGGCTGCGCGCCTGGTCGACCTCAACCGTGGGAGGCAGCCGCCGGTCGACCTTCGGTGAACGCAGGGACTGCGCAGGGTCGGACGCGATCCGGCCGGTGCGACGTGCCCACGCGAAGAAGGTGCGCGCGGCAGCGGACCGGCGCTGCAGGGTCGCGCGGTCGGCACCCCCGGCATGCTGGTTGGCCAGCCAGGTGCGCAGGTCGGCGAGCGTCACCGCGCCCGCAGCACCCTCGCCGGTCCGGCCGAGGTGGGCGAACAGGTTGGTCAGGTCGCCGTTGTACGCACGGACGGTGTGCGGCGACAGCCCGCGCTCCAGCCGCAGGTGCTCGGCAAATGCGCCCAGCTGCACCCGCGCCTCAGGCGTGAGGGAATCGGCCAACGGCTCCACCCGGCCAGCGTCACCCGCCGCGCGCCTCGGCGCAAGGCTGGCGCGCGGCGGCCCATAAGATGGCGGGCGTCGAACGAGGATGGGGACAGGCATGGGTAGCGAGGAGTTGACCACCGGTGGCACCGTGCTGCCGATCACCCGCTGGGGTGAATCGGTGATGCATGCGCAGACCCGCCCGGTGACAGCCTTCGACGAAGAACTCCGCACGCTGGTGCGCGACATGTTTGCCACCATGGCAGCCGCGCACGGCGTGGGCCTCGCTGCCACCCAGGTGGGCGTCGACCTCGCATTGTTCATCTATGACTGCCCCGACGCAGACGATGTGCATCATGTGGGCGCCATCTGCAACCCCGTGGTCATACTGCCCGAGGGCGACGCGAGGAACCTCGAGTCCACCGACGAAGGCTGCCTCTCCCTGCCCGGTGGCTACCAGCCGCTGGCACGGCCCGACCACTCCACCTGCACCGGCGTGGATCCGTGGGGTCAGCCTGTCACCGTCCACGGCACGGGCACCCTCGCCCGTTGCCTCCAGCACGAGACCGACCACCTCAAGGGCACCGTCTTCGGCGACCGGTTGTCGAACCGGATGCGGCGCAAGCTGTACGCCCAGCACGAGGAACTCGCCCACCTCTATCCGGACGACTGGCCGGTGAGCCCGCGCCGCACCTCAGCGGACGGCTGAACGGGCGCGGACGGCTGAACGGGCTCAGGCCAGGGCGTAACCGGCGATCGCGCTGGCAGCGGCGACGTTCAGTGAGTCCACTCCCGCGCGCATCGGGATCTGCACGATCGCATCGGCTGCGGCCAGCCAGTCCGCGGTGAGGCCGTGGCCCTCCGTGCCCAGCAGCACGGCCAAGCGGTCCTCCGGCGCCAGTGACGCAGCGAACTCCCCCATCGTCACCGAGTCCGAACTCAGCGCCAACGCCGCCACTCGGAACCCCGCGCCGTGCAGCAGGCTTCCGATTTCCGTGCCCTCCGGGAGGCGCGCCCACGGCAGCGAGAACACCGTGCCCATCGAGACCTTGATCGACCGTCGGTACAGCGGGTCGGCGCAACGGGCACTGACCAGCATCCCGTCCCAGCCGAGCCCTGCGGCATTGCGGGTGATCGCCCCCACGTTGGTGTGGTCGACCAGGTCCTGCAGGACCATCACGCGTCGCCCGGCCAGGACGTCGGCCACCTCGTGGCGCGCCGTTCGGTGCAGGGACGCGAGCGCCCCGCGGTGCACGTGGAAACCGGTGACCCGTTCGGCGAGGTCCTCACTCACCAGGTAGACCGGGGCGTCCAGCGGGTCGAGGACGTCGGAGAGTTCACCCAGCCAGCGTTCTGCCAGCAGGAACGACCGTGGTGCGTAGCCGGCCTCCAGTGCCCGACGGATCACCTTGCTGCCCTCGGCGATGAACACGCCGCGCTCGGTCTCCAGGAGGTGGCGCAGCGTCGCCTCCCGCAGCCCGACGTAATCGGCCAGCCGCGGATCCTCGGGGCTGTCGATACTGATCACGGTGGCCACACCCCTAGTATGTCGAGCAATGTCCTGGCTCTCCCGCATCCCCGTCGACCGGTTCCTGCTCGCGATCATCAGCGCGGCGGTGCTGGCCTCGATCTTCCCTGCCACCGGGGTGTGGGTCACGGTTCTGGAGTGGGCAACGACGATCGCGATCGCGGTGCTGTTCTTCCTCTACGGCGCCCGGCTGAGCCCGAGCGAGACCCTGGCAGGGGTCAGGCACTGGCGGCTGCACGCAACGATCCTCTCCTTCACGTACGTGGTATTCCCGCTGTTGGGGCTCGCCGTGGTCGCACTCGTCGGGCCGATGCTCGCGCCAGGGCTGCAGGTCGGGCTGCTCTACCTGACGCTGGTGCCTTCGACCGTCCAGTCCTCGATCGCGTTCACTTCGATCGCCAAGGGCAACGTGGCCGGCGCTGTGGTCAGCGCCTCGGCGTCCAACATTCTCGGTGTGTTCCTCACCCCGCTGCTGTGCTGGCTCCTGCTCAGCAGCACAGGCAAGATCGAGTTCACCACCTCGACGATCATCGAGATCGTGCTGCAGCTCTTCGTGCCGTTCCTTCTCGGACAGCTCTCACGACGCTGGACCGCCGGCTTCGTGAAGGCCCACCCCCAGCTGAAGCTGGTCGATCGTGGCTCGATCGTGCTCGTTGTCTATGCCGCCTTCTCGGCCGGCATGCGGGAAGGCATGTGGTCCTCGACCTCGTGGACCGACCTGGCGATCGTGCTGGGCGTCTGCCTCGTCCTGGTCGCCTTCATGCTGGTCCTCACCTGGTGGACGGCCCGCAGGCTCGGCTTCGATCGCGCGGACGCTATCGCCATCCAGTTCTGCGGCACGAAGAAGTCGCTGGCCAGTGGCCTGCCAATGGCGGGAGTCCTCTTCGTCGGCCAGCCGCTGGGGTTGCTGATTCTGCCGCTGGTGCTGTTCCACCAGGTGCAGCTCATGGCCTGCTCCGCCCTCGCCGGCCGCTATGCGCGCTCACCCGCCGCCTGACCCTACGATGTCGCCATGCCCCGGCCCGCCAGATACGCCAAGGGCCTCGCCAAGCGCGAGGAGATCCTGACCACCGCGCTCGATGTGATCGCCCGCACCGGCTACCGCCGCACGTCGGTGAAGGAGCTCGCCAACGCCGTCGGCCTCAGCCAGGCCGGCCTGCTGCACTACTTCTCCTCCAAGGAGGAGCTCTTCGCCGAGATCCTTGCCCTGCGGGACGTTGTCGACTCCGATGCAGCCAGGAACCGCGACGAGTCGCAGGTCGACGCCCTGGTCTCGATCGTGCGGCACAACGCCACGGTGCCCGGGTTGGTGCAGTTGTACGCGCAGTTCGCCGTCGAGGCCAGCCACCCGGATCACCCCGCCCACGTTGCCTTCCTCGACCGCTACACGGGTCTTCGGACGTCACTGGCGCAGGACATCGCCGATCGACAGCAGGCAGGCACGCTGTCCCCGGCACTCGACCCGGTGACCGCAGCGACCATCCTGATCGCCGCGGCCGACGGTTTGCAGACCCAGTGGTTGCTCGACCCACGTCTTGACATGGCCGAGCACCTGGCCGCCCTGGTCAGCTTGCTGGGTTCGGCTCCTGGTCCGGCAGCTCAGCCCGCTCCGGTGCGCTAGCCGGCTCGTCGGGCTGCCCGGTCGTCAGGGCGTTGCCGCGTTCAGTGACGAGCCTGGCTGCCCTTCGGCCCTCGAGCTTCTCGGCTTCGGCGATGGCCTGCTGGACCGACCGCTGCGACTGCGCGGCGTCCGACGCCTTCTGCGCCTCGATCTCGGCGAACACGTCGACCCGCTCGGGGGCGCTGAACTCATCCTCTTCGGTCTCAACCTCGTTGCTGGCATCGACACCGACAGCCCGGCCCGCGATGTTGCCGAGTCCCTTCAGGGCGTCGTTGAGTTCGCTCGGGATGATCCAGACCTTGTTCGACTCGCCCTTGGCGAGGTTCGGCAGCATCCGCAGGTACTGGTAGGCCAGCAGCGACTGGCTGGGCTTGCCGGCATGGATCGCGGCGAAGGTGGTGGTGATGGCCTGGGCTTCGCCCTCTGCCCGCAACATGGATGACTGGCGGTCGGCCTGGGCCCGGAGCACGGCGGATTCCCGCTCGCCCTGGGCGCGAAGGATGGAGGCCTCGCGGTCACCGGAGGCCGAGAGGATCATCGACTGCCGCTGGCCCTCGGCGGTAAGGATGGCCGCACGCTTGTCACGCTCGGCCCGGGCGCCCTTTTCCATCGCGTCGCGGATGGTTGCCGGCGGCTCGATCGCACGCAGTTCGACGCGGTTGACCTTGATGCCCCACTTGCCGGTGGCCTCGTCGAGCACGGCCCGCAGCTTCTGGTTGATCTCTTCGCGGCTGGTCAGCGTCTGCTCGAGG
>JBBRIY010000041.1:0-12549 GCA_038220215.1 Propionibacteriales bacterium | reverse complement strand
CTCTACCTGGACGGGATCGCAAAGACCCCGCTGCTGACAGCAGAGGAAGAGGTCCAGCTGGCCAAGTTGATCGAAGCCGGCCGCTACGCCCACGCGATCCTCGACGGCACCCTCGCCGCGTCGGAATCAGAACTTCGCAAGGTCAAGGCCACCCCGGCAGAGCTTCTCGAGGTCGCAGAATCCGGTGACGCCGCCATGCAGCGGTTCATCACGGCCAACCTGCGCCTCGTCGTCTCCGTTGCCCGCAAGTACGGCCGCGCCCAGATGCCGCTGCTCGACCTGGTGCAGGAGGGCAACACCGGCCTGATTCGCGCCGTGGAGAAGTTCGACTACACAAAGGGCTTCAAGTTCTCCACGTACGCCACCTGGTGGGTGCGCCAGTCCATCTCCCGCGGCATCGCCCAGCAGGGACGCATCGTGCGCCTGCCGGTGCACGTCGCCGAGCAGGTCAACCAGGTCTCCGCGGTCCGGCGGACCCTTGAGCGCCGCTTCGGCCGTGAGCCGGAACTGATCGAGATCGCAAACGAACTCGGCGTCAAGGAGGAGCAGATCGTCGACCTGCTCCGCCTCTCGCGTGACCACGTCAGCCTCGACGCGCCCGTTGAGGAGAACGGTGACACCGCCCTCGGCGACCTGCTCGCCCGCGAGATGTCCCCCGGTCCCGACGAGGTCGTGCTGGACGCGGAGGACCGCGCCCGGCTGGACGCCATGCTGGCCAGTCTGGATGAGCGTTCCCAGGACGTGGTCCGTCGTCGCTACGGGCTGGTCGACGGTCGGCAGGCCAAGCTCGCCGATATCGCCGCGATCTGGGGCATCACCGCCGAGCGCGTTCGCCAGATCGAAAGGCACGCCATCACCAAGCTGCGAGGGGACTCCGAGGCCGCCTGACCTCTCCAACATCACCCTTCAGGCCGGAGGACCCCAGGTTTGCGATGTGACCTGGGGTCTTTTGGCGTCCGGACGCCGGTCGTGGCAGCTCAGCCGCGGTCGAGGAGGCGAATCAGGCCCTCCTGCGCGCAGGAGGCCGCCAGCCGCCCGCCTGCGAACAGCCGGCCGAAGCTGAAGCCCAGCCCCGCGGACGCCGACGGTGAGACCTGGTCGTACAGCAGCCACTCGTCGGCACGGGCGGGACGGTGGAACCACATCGAGTGGTCAATCGAGGCCACCTGCATGCCGGGGCCACCGAACTCGACAGGATGCGGCACCGTGCTCACCGCCAGCAGTGTCAGGTCACTGGCATAGGCCAGCACTGCCTGGTGGAGCTTGGAGTCCTCCGGTAACGAACTCTCCGCCCGCACCCACAGCTTCATCGCCGCGTCCGGTCGGCCCGCGGCATCGATGCTGGAGGTGTCACTGGCGAATCGGGTTTCCAGGGCACCGAATTCCTGGCTCCAGGCTTCCGCCGCCCTGCGGGAGCGGGCACCCAGCACCTCCGACAGCGGCGGGCAGTCCTCCGGGGCAGGCACGTCGACAGGGATCGCATCAGCGTGGTCGAGGCCGGGCTCCAGCTCGTGGAAGGAGCAGACCATGCTGAAGATCACACGCCCGCCCTGGTCTGCCACCACCCGGCGTGCGGAGAAGTTGCCGCCATCCCTCGTCGTCTCGACGACGTAGTTGATCGGCGTCCCGGCAGCCCCCGCCCGCAGGAAGTAGGCACCCAGCGAATGGGCGGCGCGGCCGTCGGGGACAGTGCGGTACGCGGCGGTCAACGCCTGCGCCAGCACCTGGCCGCCGAACACCCGCTGGCGGGCAGACCCGGCGTCCTGGCCGACGAACACGTTCGGTGCCGATTGCTGAAGGTCAAGGATCGCGATCAGCTCGTCGACGGTTTCCGGCACAGCCGCTACCGCCGGAAGTCCGGCGGCGGGTCCTGCTCGGCCAGGAACTGCTCCACTGCAGCGCCGAGTTCCTCCGCGCTGGGCACGGAGGCTGCCCCACTGCTGCTGAGCCGGTCGTACTGCTCCTCCAGCGCCTGCACCACAGCGGGGAAGTCGGCGTCCTCTGCGGTCTCGGAGTCGATCGAGGCGAGATTGGCGGCAGCCCGCTCGGACAGTTCGCCCATGGGGATCACCAGGCCGGCCGCCTTCGCGAGGCGGGCGATCACCGCCTGGGTGGCCTGCGGGAAGCCGGCCTGCGCGAGATAGTGCGGCACGTGCGCGACGAAGCCCTGGCCGAGCCGGCCGGCCTGCCCGGCGCGGTACTCCAGGACATGGGAGAAACTGCCGGGGATCTGGACACGGTCGATCCACATCGGGTTGCCGGTGACCGTCTCCGGCTCGGTCGCGTGCGCAGTCACCAGGGTCGGCCGGGTGTGCGGGACAGCCATGGGCACGCCGGAGACGGTGATCAGGCTGGAAACGTCCAGCTCCTCGGCGATACCGAGCACGGCAGCGGCCGCACGATTCCACTGGGTGTCGGGCTCGGGGCCGGTGAACAGGAGGAACGGCTTGCCGGTGGCGTCGAGGAGGCGATGCATCACCAGGGCGTAGTCGGTCATGCCTACCCACTGGTTGGTGTCGAAGACCATCTGCGGGCGGCGGGAGCGGTAGTCGTGCAGCTGGTCGTGGTCGAACTCGGCGAGCACCTCGTGCTCGCAGGCCTCCAGCAGGTAGCGCCCTGTGGCGTGCGTGACCGAGCCGGCGTCGATGTAGCCGTCGAGCAGGTGGATCAGGGCAGGCCTGGCTCCCCGAACCGACTCCCAAAGGTCCGGGTCAAAGGTGTACAACAGCCTCGGGTCCAGCACGCGGCCACTGTACCTGCAAGGCCGGGCGAGCCCGTGCATTTGCGCTGACGGCTGACGACCTCGCCTAGCCCCGTGGGTGTCCGGACGGGAGCACCTCGCCGAGGCGTCCCCCCAGTTCCGTGAGGAGCTCGATGGTGCGGGGAGTCGCAGGGTTGGTCCGGGCACTGTCGCGGACCAGCGCGACGATGCGCCGGTTCGGGCTCGGGTTGGTGGGATGCACGTAGGCCACTTCGAAACCCGACCAGCCCAACGCGAGCTGCGGGACCAGGGCGATCCCGACCCCGGCCGCGACGAAGGCGAGTCCGGTGACGTGGTCCTGGGCGCGCGCAACGTAGTGGGGGGTGAACCCCGCACCGGCACAGGCGTGGGCGGCCAGCCGGGTGGCGATCTCGTCGCGGAAGTCGTACTGCACCCAGTCGTCCTCAGCGAACTCGTTGAGGTCCATCGTCCCGGCCTCTGCGAGGGGATGGTCGTGGGGAAGGGCCACCAGGAAATCGTCGGTGCCCAGCTCGAAGCGCCGGTAGGCCGGCGGGACGCGCGGTTCGTCATAGGGCAGCTCGGTGTGCACCTCGATGTCGGCCTGCCCCGCCGTCTCCGCACTGTCGGACTCGTTGATCGAGAGCTCGAGGGTGAGGCCAGGGAACTCCTGCCGCAACGCCCGCGCCACGGTGGGCATCCAGGTGTAGGCGGCGGAGGCGAACGTGCGCATGGTGAGCCGTTCGGTGGCCCCGTCCCTCAGGTCGCGGGCGACCACGTCGAGGTCCGACATCGCGTGCAGGGCGGCGGCGCTGGCCCGGGCCAGCTCGATGGCCGCCGGAGTGGGGCGGATGCCTCGCCCCACGCGCTCGACGAGCGGGAAGCCGACCTCGCGTTCCAGGGTGTGTACGTGCTGGCTGACAGTGGACGGAGTGAGGCCCAGACGGTGTGCGGTCTCATTGACCGACCCGCTGGCGACCACGGCGCGCAGGATGCGCAAACGGTTGAGATCGAGCATGGTGCAATCATACGGCCACACCGAACGATTGTTCGGCATTGTGAGCTTGTGGCGAACAAAGAGAAGCGTCAGAATTGACCCATGATGAGCTACGCAGTAGTCGACCGGGACCGCGCCCGCGTCGTTGAAGAACTCGACCTGGCCCGCCAGATCGAACCCACCCCTGTCTACCGCCGCAAGGTGGATTCCCGCCACTGGTTCCTCAGTTCGCTGCTCGGCCGCGAGGCCATCCGTACCCACCTCTCCAGCTTCTGAGCCCCCTCAGGCCGGGGTCGGCGCGGCGGCGGCCATTGCCGTCCGCACTCGCTTCGCCGACACCGGTACGGCCGTCCCGAGGGCCTGCGCGAACACGCTGACGCGCAGTTCCTCCAGCAGCCACCCCACCTCCGACACCGGGCCCGGGAGCGGGCCAGTCGGGAACCGCCGGCACAGCGCCGCGTACTCGTCCTCCAGTGCACCGATCAGCTCCAGCCCCTCAGACTCACGCCGCGGGTTCGTACCGGCCGCGTCCAGCCGTCGTGCGATGGCCCGCAGGTAGGTGGTCAGGCGGCGGAAGGCCGACGGCGGCGTCGCGGCGATGAAGCCCGGGTACACCAGCCCTCCGAGCTGCTCGGTCGCGTCAGCCCTGCTCGCGGGAGGCGCGGACGGCAGCAGGCGCTGTACCTCCGCGGCGAGCTGCACGATCTCCCCCGCCGTCGTGACCGCCTGCTGCAGGGCTGCGGCCGCGTCGGTGCGGACGGCGTCGGCGAGGGCCGTGAACGCTCCCGCGTCCCGCACCTCCCAGAGGCCTCCGCGCGCGTCGGCAAGCTCGCCGGTCACCTTGAGCCGTGCGTCGGCAAGCAGGGCAGGGATCGTTGGGTATGGCGAGGTCGCCAGCGCCAGCTTCGTGGTGTTGGACATGCGGCTGACCACCCAGCGGGTCGGGTCGACTGTCGTCAGCGTGATCAGGCGGCGCAGCCCATTGCGGTGGGCACGCCGTGCAGCATCCGCGTCCGCGAACACCTGGACCCCCACCTTGGTGGCGCGATCGACGAGCGCCGGGTACCCGGGCATCGGCTCGCTGAGTTGCATGGGCACCGTACCGAAGTCCCAGCTCGTGGCGCCGTCGTGGGTCAGGTGCGCTGCCGCAGCATTGAGCGTCCGGCTGACCCTCGGCGCCAACTGCTGGGACAGTTCCGCGAGGTCGCGCCCCACGACGGGCGCGGTGCCGTCGGCCTGCACCCGGAACCGCACCCGCAGGTGGTCGGGCACCGCTGCGGGCTGCCAGGCCTCCGCGGGCACCTGGACGCCGGTCAGGGCGAGGATGCCGCGCCCCAATGCCGTCCACAACGGCTCGGTCGACGGCCCGGGATAGTCGTCCAGCCAGGCGAGCGCCCGACGGGCGGTGTCCGGTGCCGGCACCAGCTGGGTGCGCAACGCCTTCGGCAACCCACGGACGAGTTCGGCTGCAACCTCCGCCCGGAGCCCGGGGACCTGCCAGGTGAACCCTGCCGGGTCCAGCCGGGTGAGGGCTGCGAGGGGAATCGTGACGGTGACGCCGTCGTTGCCGCTGCCCGGGTCGAACGCGTAGTCGACGTCGAGCTGCTCGCCGGAGGCCACCCAGTGGTCGGGGTAGGCGTCGGTGTCCAGGTCGGCATCGGGCTGCACCAGGTCGGCGATCGTCAGGTCGAGCAGGTGCTCATCCGTGCGCCTCGCATCACGCCACCAACGGTCGAAGTGGGCCACGCTCACGATGTCGGCAGGGATTCTCGCGTCGTAGAAGGCGGCAATGCTGACATCGTCGACCAGCAGGTCGCGGCGACGGTTCCGGTCCGCCAGCTGCTCGGCCTCGGCCCGGGTGGCCTGGTTGCGCGGCCAGAAGTGGTGACGGGTGCGCCACTCCCCCTCGACCAGCGCCGACTGGATGAACACCTCGCGGGCGACCACCGGGTCGATCCTGGCGTAGCTGACCAGCCGCTGGGCGATGATCGGGACGCCGAGCAGCGTGACGCGTTCGTAGGCCACGCACTGGCCGCCGGAGGCCGACCAGTGCGGCTCGGAGTAGTTGCGCTTGAGCAGGTGGCCGCCGACGGCCTCCACCCATTCGGCCTCGATCGGGGCGACCATCCGCGCCCACAGCCGTGACGTCTCCACCAGTTCCACCGCCATCACCAGCGGCGGGTTCGTGCGGGCCGAGCTGGAGCCGGGATTGATCGCGAACCGCGCCCCGCGCGCTCCCAGGTACTCCGCCGGGCCACGGCGCTTGCCGCGCTCCGGCTTTCCCTGGGTGGTCACATCGAGGAGCCCCACGTGCGAGAGCAGTCCGGCGAGGACGGCCGTGTGCACCCGGTCGAGACCGGCCGGGCCATCATTGCGGGTCAGCGCCAGCTCGGTGCAGGCCTCACGCAGCTGGGTGTGCAGGTCCTGCCATTCCCGCACCCGGAGGAAGTTCAGGTACTCCGCGCGGCAGAGCCTTCGGAAGGCGTTGCCGGACAGGTCGCGGCGCTGTTCGCGCAGGTACGTCCACAGCCGCAGCAGCGCCGCGATGTCGGAACCGTCGGGCGTCGGCTCTGCGGCACCGTCGAGCGGTGCCCAGAACCGCTTGTGCGCCGCGTCGGCTGCAGCGGTGTCCTCCGCCGGACGCTCCCGGACATCGGGAATGGCGATCCCGGCAACGATCGGGAGCACCTCCCGCAGGCAGCCCTGTTGGTGGGCCTCGACGATCATCCGTCCCAGGCGCGGGTCAACGGGGAGCCGGGCCAGCTGCCGTCCCACCGGGGTCAGCCGGACGGTCCCGCGGCCGTGCCCTCCGGCTTCGACCGCACCGAGCTCACTCAGCAGCCGGAGCCCGTCGCGGACCTGGCTGGCGTCGGGCGGCTCGACGAACGGGAACCGGGTGATGTCCCCCAGCCCGGCGTCGGCCATCTGGAGGATGACGGCGGCGAGATTGGTGCGGAGGATCTCCGGCTGGGTGAACTCCGGACGCGAGGCGAAGTCCTCCTCGTCGTACAGGCGGATGCAGATGCCCGGGCCCAGCCGTCCACACCGTCCGGCGCGCTGGTTGGCCGAGGCCTGCGAGATGGGCTCGATCGGGAGCCGCTGCACCTTGGTGCGGGCCGAGTAGCGGGAGATCCGTGCCATGCCGGGGTCGACAACGAAGCGGATGCCCGGCACGGTCAGCGAGGTCTCCGCGACATTCGTCGCCAGCACGATGCGTCGTCCGGTGTGTGAGCTGAACACCCGGTGCTGTTCAGATGCTGACAGCCGGGCGTACAGCGGTACCACTTCCGTGAACCGCAACTGCAGGCCGGCGATCGCCTCAGCGGCATCCCGGATCTCGCGTTCGCCGGACAGGAAGACCAGGATGTCGCCGTCGAGCCGGGCCGACAGCTCCTTCACCGCATCGCAGATCGCGTCCAGCTGGTCGCGGTCGCGGGCCTCCGCCGTGCCGGCGATCGGCCGGTAGCGGATCTCGACCGGAAAGGTGCGCCCGGACACCTCGACCACCGGGGCGTCGTCGAAATGCTCGGAGAACCGGGCGGTGTCGATGGTGGCCGACGTGATCACCACCCGCAGGTCCGGGCGCCGCGGCAGGAGCTGCTTGAGGTAGCCGAGCAGGAAGTCGATGTTCAGGGAACGCTCGTGCGCCTCGTCGATGATGATCGTGTCGTAGCGGCGCAGGTCACGGTCGTGGGCGATCTCTGCCAGCAGGATGCCGTCGGTCATCACCTTGACCTTGGTCTCGCGGCTGCGCTTGCTGGAGAAACGCACCTGGAAGCCGACCGTCCGGCCGAGCTCCTCCCCCAGCTCCTCTGCCATGCGCGCCGCGACGCTGCGTGCGGCGATCCGGCGGGGCTGGGTGTGGCCGATGTGCTTGCGCCCGGCCAGCAGGCAGATCTTGGGCAGCTGGGTGGTCTTGCCCGAGCCGGTCTCGCCGGCGACGACGATCACCTGGTTGGCGAGCAACGCCGCAGTGATCTCCTCGACGTGCGCGCTGATGGGCAGCGCGGGGTCGAACGTGAGCACGGGCGGGTCGGTTGTCATAGCCGGCCCACATTACCCTTTGTCCAGCTCAGGACCGCTCAGGAACCGTGGCTGTCCCGGGGACGGATCACGCCGATCGGGCAGCGGCCATGGCTCAGCAGGCCGCGGATCGTGCCACCCACCGAGTAGGTCGGGAACGAGGCGTGCACCTCGAGTACCAGCATGTCGAGGTCCTCGGTGCGCGCGGTGAGCAGGTCGAGCGGGCTGCCGTAGGGCACCTCCAGGGTCACCTCGACCTCGGGGAAGTCCTCTGTGATCTCCGAGATCATCTCCGTCATCCGGGCGCGCGTCACCTCGACTGCTGCGTCTTGCTGCTCCTGGGTCGGCTGGCCACCGCTGAACCAGCGTCCCTGCGGGGCGCGGCAGACACTGATGACAACCACGGTGCCACCGTGGTCCTGGCACTCGCTCAGGGCCCACTCCAGCGCGACGGCGCCCCGGGCGGAGGTGTCCACCGCCACACCGATCAGTCCGGTGCGCTGCTCGCGGACGATGTCGTTGTCGGAAACCACGATCACCGGGCAGTGGGCAGCACCGACCACCCCGACGGAAGTGGAGCCCACATACTGCCGTTCACCGCCAGGGTTCGAACGGCGTCCGACGACGATCAGCGAGGCCTGTGAGCTCATCCGGGTGAGGGCTGCAGCCGGGTTGCCGAGAACGACCTCCGTGCGGACGCGGTTGCGTGCCATACCGGCCGCGACGGCGTCATCCACACCCTTGGCCAGCATCGATGCAGCACCCTGCTTGATCTCCTCGGGGTCGAACACGACGCCCCAGGCACTGTTCAGGACGGTGTCGTCGACGGCGTGCACGAGTACGAGCTCAGCCTCGCGCAGGATTGCCTCGGCGATGGCGTGCTGGAGCGCCCGCGCGGCGTCTTCAGAGCCGTCGAAGCCGATCACGACCCGTGCCGGTCCCTCGTAGGGCTTGAGCATCGTTCAACTCCTCGGTTGGGCGGCAGAGACGGCTCGCCCAGAGCATGCGGACGGGGTGATGACGACGGTCAGGCTCCGTTCACCCGGCGCCCAGGCGTCGGGGATGCGCAGGTCGCTGGTGGAATCGTCGTGGGCGCGTGCGACGCCCTGAACGAGGACGCTCCAGCCGGTGGCAGTGCTCACGTCGATGTCGTCGACCTCGAAGGCGACGGCGACCGGGCCGGCCAACTCCCCCATCACCGTGTCGGGATTGGTGCGGAAGTAGATCAGGCCGGCGCTGGACACGTAGCTCACCGGCAGCACCTGCAGGCCCCTGCTGGAAACCCAACTGACCCTGCCGACGCTGTGACCACGGAGCAGATGACCGCATTCGTCACCCGAGAGACGGGTGAAGTGGCCGGTATCCATCGCGCGAATGCTAGTCCTTCCACTGAGCAGGGACGGCGAGAACCGCCGAAATCAGCGGCTCATCTTAACCCGCGGATCAGCGAAGCCAGGTGGAGGCTGCGACGATCACCGGGATCGACGCAATCGTCGAGATGAAGATCGCGTCCCGCGCCAGCAGTGTGCGGACGTGGTACCGCCCGGAGATCAGGTAGATGTTCTGCGCGGTCGGCAGGGCTGCGATGACGGTGACAGCCAGCACCTGCGGCAGCGGAAGCCCGAACACCCAGGTGGCCAGGACGTAGGCCAGCGCCGGGTGCAGCAGCACCTTGATCGGCGTGACGAGCGCCAGCTCCCGTGCGTGCGGGCCGCGTCCGGGGAGGGGGTCGAGCCGCAGCGAGATGCCGAAGGCCAGCAGCATGGCGGGCACGGCGACCTGCCCCACCATCTCGATCGGTGGCCACAGGACGTCGGGCACCGGCACGTGCAGGGCGTTCACCAGCAGCCCGGCGAGCGAGCCCAGCGTGAGCGGGTTGCGCAGCGGCAGGCTCAGATAGCGCAGCGGGCTGAGCCTGGTGCCATTCCCGCGGGCGGCGGCCAGGTCGAGCAGCGCGAGGGCAGTCGGCTGCAGGACGCCCACCTGGATCAGCAGGATCGGCGCCATCCACGTCATGTCGCCGAGCACGTAGGCGGCGACCGGGAGCCCGAGGTTGCCGGCGTTCGTGTAGACCGAACACAGGGTCCCGACGGTCCTGCCGGCGAGGTCTCCGGGACCGAAGAACACCCGTGCGGCGACGAGGTACACCAGCCCACCCAGAATGATGGCCAGCGCCGAGACGATGATCGTCGTGCTGAAGACATGACTGAGGTCGGCGCGGGCGAGCAGCGAGAACAGCAGGACGGGTGAGGCGACCGTGAACGCCACCCGGGACAGCATCCGGCGGTGCTGCTCGTTCAGGACGTGGAAGTGCGCCACCACCCAGCCGACGCCGATCACCGACCAGATGGTGAGGTATCCGCTCAGGGCCGCCTGCACGGCGCCAGCGTACGGCGGGCGGGCCCTACGATGTCCCGGTGCCCGAACGCAATCACCTGATCGACCTCGCCCGGATCGGGTCGATGGTGATCGTTGTTGTGTTCCACTCTCTCCTCTGGCAGGTACTGCTCGTCGATGGCCAGCTCCAGGTGGTGCCGTGGGCTCCGGGGCCGGTCTTCTGGGCCATCAGTTGGGTGGCGGCCATCATCCCGGTGTTCTTCGTCGCCGCCGGCTACGCGAACGCTGTCGTCGTCGACAAGTGGCGCGCCACCGGGGCGCCCTACGCCGACTTCCTGACGCGGCGCGGCAGCCGGTTGCTGGGTCCGATGTCGCTGTTCCTCATCGTCTTCACCATGATCGGCACCGTGGCCGCCTGGTCCGGCTGGCTGCCGCAGGCGGCAGCGCTCAGCCGCCAGTTCGCGCAACTGCTGTGGTTCGCGGTGGTCTACCAGCTCCTGCTGGCCGCCGCGCCCCTGGCGGTGTGGCTGCACGACCGCGCCGGTGCCTGGGTGATGCTGCCGATGCTGATCGGCGTGGTCGGCGTGGACCTGGCGGTCCGGCTCACCGGAGACCAGGGGCTGGAGTGGATCAACCTCGCCTTTGCCTGGCCCCTGGCCCACCAGTGGGGCATCGCCTACCACCGCGGCTGGTTCCGTACCTGGCCGACCGCACGCCTGGTGGCAGCGATCATCACGGCTGCCCTCGCGATCGCAGCCCTGGTGTTCTGGCTCGACTACCCGCCGGCGGCCGTCGCCTGGGCAGACGTGCTCGTCGCGAACCTGCTGCCGCCGACGCTCGCGATTGCCTTCCTCGGTTTCATCCAGACCTGCGTCCTCGGCCTGCTTGAACGCGCGGGGGTCGCCGCGGGCCTCGGCGGGCGGACCTCGGCGCTGGTGCGGCTGGCCAACGCGCTGTTGCTGACCGCCTACCTGTGGCACATCCCCGTCATCGTCGTGTCCGCCGGGGTGTTGATCGGGCTCGCGCTTCTCGTACCGGCCGCCGCACCGGTCCTGATGAACCCCGTCCTGTTGATGGTCCTCGTCCTCGTTGTCGTCGTGCTGGTGGTGCCCCTGATCGCGCGCCTCGAGGTGCGCTTCATTCCGAGTCCTGGACCCGGGCTGGCACCACAGGCGCTCACCCTCACCGGGTATGCGTTGTTCGCCGCCGGCACCTGGGCGGTCTGGCAACGGGGAGCGGTGCTGCACCCGGGGGACCCGTGGGCGGTTGTCGCTGTCGTCGTCGTCGCAGCGGGGACGGTGGCGCTCCACCGCGCGACCGCGCGGACGTCAACGTAGACTGGCCTCCCCGCTCGACCTCGGAAAGGCAGCATGGATCCCACCACCTGGAACCTGCCCTTCCCGGCATTGGTGGCCGCGCTGTTCGTGATCGTCATGCTGCGGGCCAACGGCACCTACTGGCTCGGCCGCCTGGGCACGGCCGGTGCGCGTCGCACCCGGCTGGCACGACTCCTCGACTCCCCCGGGTATGTCCGCGCGACCGAACGGATCGACCGGTACGGCCCGCCCGTGGTGGCCCTGTCCTTCCTCACCATCGGCTTCCAGACCGTGGCGAACCTCGCCGCAGGAGTATCGGCGATGCGGCTGCGCCACTACCTGCCGGCCGTGACCATCGGCTCGATCGCATGGGCGCTGCTCTACGCCACCCTCGGGACGGTCGGACTCGACCTTTTCGGCAGGTTGTACGGGTTCTCGCCGGTTGCGGCGATCGCGCTGGTGGTGCTGGCGGGACTCGCGGTCGGCGCCTACCTGTTCGTTGAGATCCGTGGTCATGTCCGTAGCGACCGTCCCACGGAGGACTCAAGGGCTTAGCATTCCGTCATGGCCGAGATCCGCAAGCACAACCCGGCGACGGGCACAGCGATCCAGCAGGCGCTGCGCGCAGCCCTGGGTGAGGGCATCCGTCCCCGCGTCCCCGGTGAGGCCACCCCGGCCGGGCCGACCGCTGCCGTGCCGCGGACCGGCGCCACCACCTGGGTGAGCCTGCAGGTGCAGCAGCCCACGCCCGAACCAGAGCCAGAGGACGACGAAACCGCCGGACCGTAGCGGCCCGGCGGTTTCGGTTTCAGCTGCAGCCGCTGGTCGAGCCGCAACCCTCGCAGATGTAGCACGACCCCGAGCGACGCATCTTCGTCCCGCAGGTGAGGCACAACGGGGCGTCGACACTCAGTCCTGACAGCTTCTCCAGCACCTCCGCCGTCGAGCGCGCGGTCACTTCCACCAGCGCGGGCTGGTTGGGCCCGTCGGCGTGCACCCGGACGTCATCGGCGGCGTCGTTCTTCAGCGACTCCGACTCGATCATGTCCGCCTCGTCCTCCTCGGAGAGATACTTGCCGGTCTCCACGTACCGAGCCCGCTCGGAGGCGGTGTAGATGCCCAGTTCGGCCCGCTCGTCGAAGGACAGGTAGTCCAGG
>JBBRIY010000040.1:0-12560 GCA_038220215.1 Propionibacteriales bacterium | reverse complement strand
AGGTGTGGCGCATCGAGGTCCCCACCGAGGACCTGGAGGAGCTCGTCGTCGGCGTCGCGACCGACGAGCGCCTCGACCATGGCCGAGGTATCGATCACGATCACCGACGGCCGGCCTCAACGGCGGCCACGATCTCCTCGGTGGTGGGACCGGTCGAACGATCCCTTGATCGCAGTCTCGCGGCGATCTCGTCGTTGGTCGGCCGTTCGGCGATCCTGGCCAGTTCTGCTCCGACGTAGGCCGACAGGGACTTTCCCTGGGCCGCGGCCCGCTCCTTCAGCGTTTCCGCGACCGCCTCAGGGACTTCACGAATGTAGAGCGTCGTCATGGCCCCATGCTAGCACCCTGCAAGCACCTCTCGTCCGCCGCCCGAGCGCGAAATCTGCGGCAAAGTCGGACGCTCGGCCGCGCGACAATGGGTGCGGGTTCAGCCCTACTCGATTAGTGTCGGCCAGGCATATGTGTTTCACCCAGAGCACCGGCGCGCAGAGCACTCTGCGGACTAGCGTTCCACCATGGGACCAAGGTTGCGGGTGCGGACAGCTGCGTTGCTCGGGGTGGCGGGCCTGCTGCTGGCTGGGTGCGTCGCCTACGACCCGTTAGTGCCGAGGTTCTATGTCGAGAACCTCACGGGGCAGCACCTCAACGTCATGCCTGCGAATGGTGCGAAAGCCACGATTCAGGCGACACCTGGAGAACGTCGGTTCCTCCCGGTGCTGGAGGCTGGTTGCGAGTCGTTCGGCTGGGTCGCGACCTTCGACTCTGGAACCATCGTGGCGAAAATCCCCGGCGGCTGCCTTGGACATCTGTGGACGGTACGCGGAGTCAACGACTCCACCTACGAGTGAGCCTTGGACGACGGCGGAGCCGAACACTTGTCGCCTCACATCGACGATCAAGATCGGCATGACATCGCCATGTCGACCGCGCGACCCGCGGCATGTGCGTGCACAAATACTGCTGGCCGACTAGCAGCTACTTGGGTTCGATCTCGATTGTCCGGTCTGCAGATGCGCGGAACAAGAACCCCTTGCTTGCCTCGAGTCGGAGTAACAGCGGCTCCTCGCTTTGAACCTCAACTTCGACTTCGACACCGCTCTCGAAGGACCACGCGAGATCCTCCTGGTAGACGATCTCGTTTCTGGGCATGACCCTCAGTTGCTTAACCACCTCATCAAGTGCCGCTTCCAGGTCACGGCGGCTTGTGTCGTCTCGGGTCACGGCGGAATCGTCCCACACCGGCACCTAGACGGGTCGCGTAGGCCAATGGGTCATGGCGACCCGGATGTGATTCGACTGATCATCAGCGGCAAATCAGGACGTTGGATAGGGGCCCTAGGAGCGTCAGGTTGAGGCACCTTCGCCAGAAGGCTCAGGTGCCTGCAGCCGTTCCGAGACTTGGCTCGGGGGAAAGCTGGCGAAGCACATAAGCGTGCTGGGCAACCACAGCATGTACACGAGCCGTCCATCATCACGGGGTCGATCAGCGGTCAGCATGCTGAGGCCCGAATCCATAACTTCCCACCCGTTCTCGGTGAGCCCGATCTGGAGGTCACCGTCCACCTGCAGCTCAGAAAGCCCATCGAACTCGAGGGTCCACTTCATGTCGCTGTTGATGACGAGCGACAGCGTGAGAGTGCATGGAGGAACGATCACCAGCGACGCCAGATCGATGGCGTTCGTATCGTCGCCAGCCCAGCGTTCACCGTCGGCCAGCAGCCATCCGGACGAGCTGCCGCTGACCCACTGGCCGGGGAACCAACGGCTGTCCGGCCGTCTACTTTTGTGCCATCGCATGGTGTGATCTCTCTTGCTTCAACGGTCACCACGCCTGGGCAACCCGCCAGTCTCCACCCCCCGCCAAAGTAGGTCAATAGCTCTGCGGATCAGCTCCCATAGCGAAGAGCGGGGACTTTTACTTGGCCACCAGCGGGGACCAAGACCTGGCCATTGACACCTCGCGGGGCGGGCTTCGTCAGGCTCAGCCAACATCCTGTCCTCGGCAGATCCGGTCGTATCACGTGCATTTCCGCGACGAGCGCGCGGTAGAGGATGTTTGGGCTATTCCCGGTCCCGCTCCCTCGCCGCAGGCTGCAGGTGGTCGCGGACAGCGACACTCTTGATGGGGCCGGGCCGCATGGAGCTCGCCGGCAGCGGCTCTCAGTCTCGCGACGCGTTGCCCGTCATTCGGCGGCCCAGTCGTTCGGCCAGCAGCTTGTCTCGGCCGCTGGCGGCGTGCTGGTAGATCATGGCCGCGGCCGCGGTGGTGTGGCCCAGCCGGGCCTGTAGCTCCGCGATCGTGGCGCCCTCCTGGGCGGCCATGACAGCGCCGGTGTGCCTGAGGTCGTGAAAGTGGAGGTCGGGCCTCCCAGCGGCCAGCCTGGCCTTGTTCCAGGGCTTGTAGAACGAGGACGGCTGGATCGGCCGGCCCGACGACGACGGGAACAACAGGCCGTCCTTGCCCCACTGCGCGTGCTCCGCGATGTGGTCGCGGATGACCTGTTCCATGTTCGGGGGGTAGGCCACATTGCGGGAGCCGGCCGCGGTCTTGGGCGGTCCTGACAGCGTCTGTCCCTTGAGCCACACGGCGCCGCGGCGCACCTTGAGCACGCCGGCCGCGAAGTCGATGTCCGAGCGACGAAGCTCGGCGATCTCCCCGTAGCGAAGCGCGCACCAACTGCCGAGCAGGATGGCCAGTCGGAGTCTTGGTGGCATCGCCTCCACGATCGTGGCCAGCTCCTCGAGCGTGGCGGGCTCGATCGCACGCGTTCTCTTAGTGGCGCCGGCGCCGCGGATCTGTGCCGGGTTGATGGCGATCTCCTCCTCGTCGACCGCTGTGCCAAGGATCGTGCGCAGCAGCGAGTAGGCCTTGGCGTTGGTCCTCGGGCGCGATGGGTCGAGCTCTGCCCACCATTGGCGCACATCGGCCCGCGTGAGCTTGCTCAGCGACTTGGCACCCAGGCCGGGCCTGATCACGTCGTCGGCCAAGTGCTGATAGTCGCGCAGGGTGCTCGCCCTGAGCTTGCGCGTCCGCAGCCACTGCTCGGCGTAGGCCTGGACAGTCAACGTGTCCTGGCGCCGCTTGGCGGAAGCCCGCACGGCTGGCGGCGTCCACTCCTCCCGCTCGATCAGCTGTCGCTCTGTCTCCAGCCACTTCTCTGCATAGCCCTTGCCATCGAAGGTGACCGGCGCGACGTGGCGTTGGAGGTCCGGGCCAGCGTAGGACGCCTGCCACCGACGGGACGGCAACTGCCGAAGCGTCCCGAAACTACGGCGTTTGGTCGACACGATGGGTCCTTCCGTGCACTCCGCGTGCACTCCGCGTGCACTAACGGTGCCCATGTTAGCCCATTCGTGTCTACTTGAAATAGCACCTGACAAGGTAAAACAGTGTCTGACTAGGACCCCTCGATGGGATCGAGTCCCCTATGCTCCACTCCGTGCCAAGCGGCACCCGGCTAGGCAGGCCAGGAGGCAGGCCGGTCGGGCAAGCCACTTCCGCGTTTCCGCGGCCTGTCAGTGTGTCTGATGGATGAGCTGGACCTCGGCGTTGTGGCGGCTGGTGGCGAGCTTGGCGTCGCAGGTCCACAGCGGCGCTTGCAGCGCTTCCGCCAACGCGAGGTAGCTGGCGTCGTAACTGGTGAACTGGCAGATAGCACCTCGACATCCAGCAGGTGTGGCGCATCGATGTCACCACTCAGACTGCGCAGGAGTTCCTCGTCCGCCTCACGCCCGACGAGTGCCTCGACCATGGCCGAGGCGTCGATGACGATCACCGACGGCCGGCCTCGACGGCAGTCAGGATCTCTTCGGTGTGGATATGCGACGGATGGACGCTCTGCGGCGAGGGTCGCCCAGGCGTGTCAGTGAGAGGCTGCGTTCAGGTCCTTGAGAAGTTGCGGCGCTCGCCGACGTCCGACTTCGGCGAACCATCCGTTTCGCGGGTAGGAAAGGCGAACTACGAAGTAATTCAGGTACTCGACGAGGCCGAAGAGCCACGCGGCCGCCGCTAGCGTTGCCACCACCGGATCGCTCGGCCACCACCACATCGCTCCGCACAGGCACACAATCAGGGCAACAACGTTGATGAACCGGAAGAAGCTGTAGGTCGCCGCCACCGGCCGCGGCAGAGGCGCACCCAGACTCCGGCTACGAATCAGCCAGTACGCGCCGGCCTGCGCAAGGATGAGCACAAGCGGTGCGAGTGCCAACCACATCGCCGGCCCGGCGCCCCGCTCAGCCACGGCTCGGGCGGCGACAAGGACGAAGGCGCTCGCAGCCGCGAGTTCGCCGATCCCGAGGCCCACCAGCTTGCGGCGAAGCGCTTCACGTCCATACATGGTTTGAGACTCCCTCGCCCGTGGCGGGCGCCCCGCTCACCGAGAACAGGTCGCCGACCTGGCATTCCAACGCGTCGCAGATCGCGGTAAGGGTGCTGTAGCGGACCGCCTTGGCACGGTTGTTCTTCAGCACGCTGAGGTTGACGACTGTGACGCCGACGGCATCGGCCAGCGCGGCCAGGGTCATCGTCCGCGCCTCGAGGAGGGCCTCGAGATGGCAGACAACGCGGTGCGGCTCCTCGACCGGCATCAGACCAGCCCGTCCACGTCGTCGCGGAGCCGGCTGCCGGCCTTGAATGCCTCGGCCAGCAGCGCGACCACGACGCCGACGACCAGCGGGACGAAGGGAACGGTGAACGCCAGCCCAATGTTCCCAAGGCCCAACCCCGTCGTGATCACGAACGACGCGATGAACCGAAGGCCCGCAAGCACCGGCCATCCGATCGCGACCAGAACCGCGAGCACGCGGAGCCGGCGCACGTTGTCGGGCGCGAACGGGTCACCCCTGCCGATGTCGCCCATCACCCTGAGCAGGATCCAGCAGCCGGCCACGATCAGCGCAAGCCAACCCAGCCCGGGAATCAGGTCCAGGATCCGCTGGGTCGCGGTGGGGTCGGGGATGATCAGGTCATAGTCGCCTGGACCGTGCTGCAGCCCCATCCCGTCGAGCACCGGCACGGCGATGTCACTGGAGAACGGCACGCGCAGGTCCCCACCCTGGAGCCAGCCGACCAGCGGAGTAACGACGGTTGTCGCAACGGCACCCAACGAGGCCAGGCCCAGCAGGGCGGCGAGGCCCCAGCGGTCGTGGCGGTCAAAGGTCAGGAGATCGCGCTTTGGCTTCCGGGCTGCTGTTCCTGACGTTTGGGTGCTCATCGTGTGCTCCTCTTGATGCATCGACTATCGATACTAATGAGGAACGATATGCATATCGATAAACGATGTCAAGCGGTCAGGCTCGCCGGCGATGTCCAGCGGAACCGAGATCCGCACCGTCGTTCCTTGACTAGGGGAGCTCTCGACCACGAGCTCTCCCCGCAGGAGTTTTGCCCGTTCGTTCATCCCGCGCAGACCGAGCCCGCGGTCGTGCGCCACGTGATCACTCCGACCGATCGCGGCCGAGCCCCGACCGTCGTCAGCCACCTCGACAACCAGCAGGTCGACGCCGAAGTCGAAGGTCACCTGGGCGCTGGCTGCCTGGGCGTGCCGCTCCACGTTGTGCAGGGACTCCTGCACGATGCGGAACACCAGCAGCTCGTCGCGACTGCTCAGTCTGGTGCGAGGTCCGTGCACCTCGAGGCCGACGACCAGCCCTGCTCGCGATCGAAGATCGGAAACGAGCCAGTCCACGGCGTCGACCAGTCCGAGGTCATCGATCAACGAGGGGCGCAGGTCTCGGCAGAATCGACGGACGTTGTCGAGGGTCTCGGTGAGGATCCCCTGCGCTGAGGTGAGCCGCGATCGCGCCGCGCCCGGAAGGTCCTCGGCTTTGGCCATGTCGATCTGCGCGAGGGTAAGGACGAGGGCCTGCATGGTGTCGTCGTGCAATTCGCGGGAGAGTCGCTTGCGCTCCTCCTCCTGAGCCTCGGTGGCGAGCTCGATGTAGATCTCGAGGTTCTTGTTGGCGATCGAAAGGGCTGCAAGACCTTCGCGGGTGCTGGCGAGGTGACGGATGTTGCTCAACGCCGTGCCCAGCTGGGTGCCGATCGCCTCCAGCACGCGGTACTCGTCCGCCGGGATCGCCTCATCGAGATAGGTCACTCCGAGCGCCCCGACGACGATCCCGTCGGACCTGAGCGGGGCGGCCGCACTCCTGGCGGCAACCCCGGTGCCGGAGCCGCGCTGCAACTCACCGCTGCGGCAGGCCGCGTCACTCAGCGCGCTCTGGTCTTTGTCGAGCTCGTGAGGTACCTCGACCTGGCTGGCGGCGATGACCGTCCCGCCCGGCGAATCCGGTCCCGGCAACAGCTCGATCCAGGCGACCTGGCGGGTCGTGCGGTCGAGCTTGGCTCGTAAGGTCTCGTCCAGCACCATGGCAAGGTCCAGCGAGTGCGCCACCGCCGTTGCGGTGGCGTTGATCCGCGACAACCGCGCGTTGGCCCGTTCGGTGGCCCCGGCTGCGGCCCGCTCCCGGTCGGTGCGCAGCCCGACGATGAACGCGATCATGAACAGGATCGCGAACTGGACCAGGATCCCCATGCGGGTCTCGAGCTCGTGGCCGAAGATCTCCGGCGCCGACAGCAGGAGCGCCCACAGTGTCGTGGGCAGGGCCCCGCGCACACCGAATCTCATGCCCGCGTACACGACGGGTGCCAGCAGGATCGAGACGGAGAGCAGGTAGAACTGGTTCTCGGCGGCCAGGAACGGGTCTTGCTCCAGGAGGAGATGGATCGTGACGATGCCCAGCACGAGGGCCTGGATCACCCAGAACCGGGCGTCCCGGATGGGGATCTGCAACCGCCGGAGAATAACGACCAAGGCTGGCGAACGTGGACGCTCTGCCCCCACGCTAGGAGACATCGGGGAGCCGGATCGAGTGCGCGCGCAGGGCCGAGGTCACGGCCTCGGTCCTTGAGGTGACCCCGAGCTTGTCGAAGATGCTGCGCAGGTGGGCCTCGACCGTGCGGGTGCTGATTACCAATTCCTTGGCGATGGCCTTGTTGGCGGCACCGTTTGCCACCAGTTCGAGCACCTGCCGTTCGCGCTGACTGAGGGTGGCCGGTTGGGGCTGGGTTCCAGCGAGGTGCCTCAGCACCGTCCGCATGACTTCGGAGGACAGCGCCGATCCGCCCCCGGCGACCTTCCGGATCGAATCGCGCAGCTCGGCGGCATCCACCGTCTTGAGCAGGTATCCACTGGCGCCGGCCTTGAGCGCGGCCTGCACGTACTGGTCGTCGTCATAGACCGACAAGATGATCACCGCGACCTCGGGCCAGGACGCCGAGATGATCCGGGTCGCCTCGATTCCATTCATCCCCGGCATGGCGATGTCCATCAGCACCACTGCGGGCCGGGAGGCGGCAATGTGCTCGCAGGCTTCCTGCCCACTCCCTGCCTCGCCCACCACGACGATCGAGTCGTCGACGGACTGAATGCGGTCGCAGATCCCCGCCCGGAACAAGGGGTGGTCGTCGACGACGAGCACCGCTATCTGGTCTTCGCGCAACACGAACGTGTCCGCCTCTCACCCATGTCGCCTGGGGGTTCACACGGCGTCGACAACGACGCCACTCATCAAACGATACGCCTACGGCACGTGCACCTTCGAAGCGTAAAGCAGTGCCTGACTAGGTGATTTCACCGATGGTGTTGCCGGTGAAACCACCGATCCGGCCTGTGGGAAGCGCCGATGTGGGGTGTGGTGAGGCGCGACGAGAATCAGAAGTAGATCGAATTGTTCACATTTCTCACTGCGCTGGGTCAAGGACGATCCTTGCGGACACGTTCCGCCCGCCGTAGCTATTTCTTTCGAAAGGTGGTGGCAAGGTGACACTCTCTGACCGGGAAACCTGGACATTGGTCCACGGCATGATTTTCGGAGTCATCTTCTTGCTCGGATTTGCTGGCGGGCTCGAGGGCCTGTACAGCCTTCGGCCGCGACTGCTCACCGCGGCAGGGGTGCGCGATCGCGTGCTGAGGCTCCGGATCGGGGTCGTGGCGATGGCCGTGGCCGCCTGGGGCACCGTCATCACGGGTACCTGGATCATCTACCCCTGGTACCGCAGCAAGGACCCGGGCAGCGCCAAGTCGATCCTGACGGCCGACCCTGCCACGGCGATGTGGCACTCCTTCGGCATGGAGTGGAAAGAGCACATCGCCTGGATCAGCCCTGTCCTGGCTACGGTCGTCGCCTTCATCGTCGTCTACTACGGCGTGCGACTCATCAAGCACGAGCGTGCCCGCAAAGCCGCCCTGGTGCTCTTCGTCCTCGCCTTTGTCCTCGCGGCCGTCGCCGGTGGGCTCGGGGCCTTGATCACCAAGACCTCACCGGTCCTGTAAGGAGACAGACATGACAACGAACATGATCAAAGAAGCCGTCAGCCTCGAAGATCTCAGTGTCGAGGAGAAGCCTGACGGCCCCGTGGCCGCGGCCATCCTCGCCGGCGGCTTCGGCGCCTTCATGCTTGGCTTCTTCACGATCCTCGCCGAGGCGAGCGCGGGCTTCAAGGCCTTCGCCACCCTCAGCGCAGGTGTCGGCGCACTCTCTGGCAAGGCCGTCTTCACGGTGATCGTCTGGCTCGCAGCCTGGGCCGGCCTGCATTTCGCACTGCGCACGAAGCACTTCGATATCAGCCGGGCACTCCTCATCGCTCTCGTTCTCGTCGCCATCGGCGTCGTGGCGACCATCCCGCCGGTCTTCGTGATGTTCGCATCTGCAGAGTAGGTCCCCTTCACGGCCGGCTCGTCACTGACCCTGCGGGTCGGGGGCGAGCCGGCCCTGCTGTCCGAGTACTGGCTCCATTCGTGCACGCCGCGTGTCCCCAACGATGGTTCGAGTCCCCACTGCTCCACCACCGCTGGTGTAGCCAGATAGCGTTTGGCTATGCAGCTCCCGGACAACTATCCCGACGCCCTCACTGATGAGCTGGCGCCGTATGGCTTCGAGTTCGCTAGCACCTCCGCGGACGATGAGGGCGGTGCCACCGTGTCATTCGTCGCGGAGCCGGCATCCTTCGTGCGCAACAACCCCGGCCTGGGCATCGAGGAGTCGTACGGCACGGGCTGGCCGCCGGCACACGTGCGGCTAGGCGTCTCCTTCGACCGGTTCGGTGATCCGTTCCACATCGACTTCGAGACCATCGACCTGATGTCCTGGGCAGCTGCCGCCGATCCGGAGCTGCACGCCCGGCTCAGCAGCATGGACGATCCGTCGGACCAGGCCGCAGCCGTCGGCGAGGCGCTCGGGGCCGCGTTGCAGCCTGACCGTCGCCACGCCGAGGAGTACCTCGAGTAGCGGGAGTTCAGTCGACCGTGTCGGTGCCGGCGGCCCACGCATCCGCGTTGGCCTGGTTGGCCGACTGCCGGTACCACCACGCGACCCCGACGGCCGTTGCCAGCAGGACGACGGTTTGCAGCAGCCTCTTCACACCGAGGAGCCTAGCTGTCGTCAGCGAGTCGGTTCAGGTGTCGGCAGCTGCGACTGTCCCCGGGCCGGGCTCACCGGCGGGAAGGTGTCGCTGGTCAGCGCGATGCGCAGCCCTTCGAGGGCTCCGGGGTAGGCGAGCGTCCCCTCTGCAGTCCGCATCGTCGACAGCGGCCAGGTGACGATCTCGTCAGCCTGTACGCGGGACTCCATCATGGTGTCCCGGATCACGTCGGAAGTGAGGCCCTCGTCGACGGTCACGCACGGAACGATCGCGTCCATCACTTTGTCGAACGTGCCCGGGTCGGTGAGCGCTGAGCCCATCGACGCCCGCGCGAACGCTGCCCGCAGCAGGGTCGCCGTGCGCTCGGAGCGTCCCGGCGCATCGCCGGCAAGGTAACCAACCACCTGGGCGCCCGTCAGGCGTCCACCGGGCACCTCGAGACCGCCGATGGAGTCGACGACAGAGCCGAAACGGCCGGCATCAAGATGCACCTGGTGATCCATCCGTGACCCCGTGAGCGCCTCGAGGGCCCGCGCCGTTCGCAGCGGGTCGACCCGGTAGCTGGTGGCAAGGGTTCCCGTCCCGTCCGAGGCCTTCAGGTCCGGCGGCAGCGCGATGAGCGTCAAGTTGCGGCGGGAGGCCGACAGGTGCGCGATCAGGACCGAGTCCAGCGTCCCGTCGTGCGTCGTGGTCATGAGCAGGTAGTTGACGGCTTCGACGCCGTCGATCGCCACCGGCGCGGGGCGACCCTCATAGGACGGCAACGGCTCCACCTTCGCCAGCACCGCTGCGGTGTCCCCGATGCGGTCGAGGTAGATGGTGAGCAGGGTCACACCACCGATGGTGACGGTGACGACGCCGACGAGCAGGACGATCGCCATCCGGTCGACAAGGCCACGCTTCCTGGCCGGCGGTTCCATGATCTGCTGCATTCAACCCCTTTCATTCCCAGCGCCCAGCGTAGAAGCCGCAGCCAAGGCCAACCCCGTAACCTGTGGTCATGGCAGAAGAGAGTCAGCGGCAGGCCGACGCCCGGCGTCGCCACGAGCTTGCCGCTCACGCCGCCCAGGGCGAGGCTCAGGCCGCCCAGCGGCAGCTGGACGCCTTCGTCGCCCGCCTCCATGAACTCGGTGCCTCCCCCGAACCGCTGCAGGCCACCCTGCTCAACGGATCACGGGTGAAGACGGACAAGAGCGGCTGGTACCTCAACAAGGCCCGCACGCTGGCCGTCGCCCCGGACGGCAGCTACTACCAGCTGGTCACAGCCGGGTCGGCGCTCGCACGGTTCACCGGGGTGAAGGTCATGCCGAGCCCGCCCACCCTCGTGATCGGACGGGGTGGTCGTGACGGTGAGACCGGCGACCTCGCCGACTTCCTGTCCCGCGCCCTGGAGGACTACACCAGCCGCTGACCGGACCAGATTGGGGACGGTTCCACACTCGGTCCACGTTGACCCGAAGAGGGCACCCGACACCTGGAAACGGCACCAGGGGGCCGCTGGATATCCGAGCGTCCCCCTGGGCGAATCTGATGACGGAACGGCCGTCAACCCCCATGTGATGAGTACGCTCTCATGGTAGGAGACCGGAGCGTCGGTCAAACGGTTTTCCAACGCTTCGATGCACGATCGTTAGAAACGTGCACCACCGACTCCGGGCCGCTGACAACAGTGCAGCCCGCGGGGCAACACCCACGGCAACACCGCGGGGCCACAGTTCTCGCCATGGCAGCCAGAATCCCCGCGCTGGAAGCGCTGAACAACGAGTGGCGCGCGCTGCTGTCCGAGTCAACCGGGCAGCCCGCCGAATGGACCAACACCGAGCCAGCCCTCGCCGGCGCCCGTGACCTCGACGAGCTTCTCGACCTGATCCGGCGACGTCCCGACGACGCCCTGGCCGCGCTCCTCCGGCTCGGCTCCGGTGGACACCCGCTCGCGCACCGGGTCGTGCTCCAGACCATGCTCGGAATGGTGGTGCGGCTATGCGCCGGCCGGTCAGCCCTTGTGCCAGAGGCGCTCTCGGAGCTCTGGCTCGCCATCGTCGAATATCCGCTCGAGCGGCGACCCCGCGCGATCGCAGCCAACCTGGCGTGGACGGTTCGTCGCGCCGTCCACGCCGTGCCACCACCAGCGCCACCTCCCGCCGAACCCGAAGGGCTCGACGCCGCATCGGTTCTCGCCGACGCCCGAAGCCTCGGGCTGATCGACGAGGTGACGCACCTCACCCTGTGGACGGTCTACGTCGCCGGCCTCACCAGCCAGCAGGCAGCGACGGTGCTCGGCACCACCGCGGGAGCCGTCCGCTGGCGATGCAGCAGCGCGCTCCGGAGACTGGCGGGGGAGGCCCATCTGCTGGCCGCCTGAATGCCCGATTCCTGACCAACGGCCGTCCAGTAGTCCCCGACGGGGTAAAGGTGCGTCACAATGGCGGACGGACGAAGGAGAGAATCGGGTGACTGAATCGGGGACCACCAGGTACACCGCTGCCGGGCCGGCAGCCGCGCGCCTGGTTGCACAGCACCTCATCATGAAGCCGTACATCTGGTCTTCGCTGTCGGTGCACACCCACGGCATGCGCAACCTCGACGGACTCAAGCCGCCCTACGTCGTTGTCGCCAACCACTCAAGCCATCTCGACGCCCCGCTCATTTACGGCTCGCTGCCACGCCGGCTTTCCAAGAACCTGGCTGCGGGCGCAGCGTCGGACTATTTCTTCGACTCCTGGTACAAGGCGCTCCCGACGGCGCTGTTCTTCAACTCGTTCCCGGTCGAGCGTCAGGGCATGCGCGGCAGACGCGGCATGGCCGGCGTCCTCTTGAACGAAGGCATCCCGCTGCTGCTCTTCCCCGAGGGCACCCGCTCCCGCACCGGAGCAATGGCCAATTTCAAGCCCGGCGCGGCCGCGCTGAGCATCTCCCGCAATGTTCCAGTGCTGCCGATGGCCCTCGTCGGCGCCTACGCCGCCATGCCGTACGGCGCGACCGTGCCAGTGCCGGGACGCCCGCACGTCCATGTGGTCTTCGGCCGCCCGCTGCGCGCGGCCCCCGGCGAGATCGCCCACCAGTTCTCCGACCGGCTGCACCGTTACGTCGTGGAGATGCACGACACCACGGCACGCGCCTACGGCATGCCCAC
>JBBRIY010000039.1:0-12662 GCA_038220215.1 Propionibacteriales bacterium | reverse complement strand
CCCTGGAGCGCCTTGCCGACGATCTCCTCGGACTCGCCGTTGGAGTACACGTCGGCGGTGTCGACGAAGTTGATGCCGGCATCGAGCGCGGTCCCGATGATGCGGACGCAGTCGTCGCGATCAGCGTTGTTCACGCCCCCGAACATCATCGTCCCCAGGCAGAGGTTGCTGACGGCAACCCCGGTGTCACCCAGATTGCGGTAGTGCATGGCGAAAAGTCCTCTCTCTCTATGACTGTGTACCCGTCAACGCTCCAGGCCCAGCACCAGGCCGAAGCCCAGCATTGCGGTCCCGGCAGCGCCGTCGATCACCCGGGCGCCGCGCCGGCTGGTGAGGAACCCGCGGACGGCGTGCGCACTGAAGATGACCACCGTGAACCAGCCGAACGCCACCAGCGCATGCACTCCGGCCAGCACGGCGCCGGCCAGCACCGGGGCATAGCCGGCCGGCAGGAACAGGGGCAGCACCGTGAGGTAGAACACGGCCATCTTGGGGTTCAACAGGTCGGTCAGCATGCCCTTGACGAAGGCCTCGCGCGGGCTGTCGACGGACCCGGACGCGAGGTCGGTGTGCGCGGTCCCTCCACGGAAGGCTCCCCGCAGGTAGCTCCAGGCCAGGTACAGCAGGAACGCCACCCCTGCCCACCGGAGCGCGGTGTAGGCCAGCTGGGACGCGACGAAGAGGGCAGCGACTCCGGCAGCAGCGGCGATGCCCCAGAGCAGTGCACCCAGGCAGATCCCGGCGGCTGCAGCGAAGGCCGAACGACGGCCGCTGCGCAACGCCTGACGCAGCACGAGCACCGTATCCAGGCCCGGCGTGACAGTGACGACCGCTGCCAGCAGCGTGAATCCGAGCAGCGACTGCGCGAGCGTCATGCCGGCATCGTATGCCGCCAGCGGACCGAGTCGGGGACGGTTCCCAATTTGGTCCGGCTCAGATCCAGTCGACCTTGCGGAACAGGACGTAGAGGCCCACCGTCCCGAGCAGAATCAGCAGGGCGCTCTGCCACAGTCCGAAGTCGTTGGAGAAACCCGGATAGGGGAGGTTCTGCCCGAACCACCCGGTGACCGCGGTAGGCACCGCGATGATCGCGCCCCAGCCGGCCAGCTTCTTCATCACCTCGTTCAGTCGAGCGTCCTGCAGCGAGAGGTTGGTCTCGAAGACGCTGCTCACCATGTCCCGCAACGACTCGGTCCATTCCGCTGCCCTGATGACGTGGTCGTAGAGGTCGTTGAAATTGCCGTCCAGCTCTTCCGACAGGGGCCGGTCGGCCTCGCTGCGGAACCGCATGACCGCTGTGACCACCTCTCGCATTGGCAGCACCACCCGCCGCAACTGCACCAGCGCCTTGCGCATGCCGAAGATGCGCTGCTGGATGGTGCGGGTCTTCGTTCCTTCGGCGAACAGCAGGTCCTCGAGAGCCTCGAGGACGTCGTCCATGGCCTCGATCGCCTCGAAATGACCATCCACCAACTGGTCGAGCATGCCGTGCACGAGCGCGGCAACCCCGTGGTCCAACAGGCCGTCGGAATTCCAGCGGGCAAGGATCGCGTCCATGTCGACCTGCTGGTCGGGACGGACAGTGATCAGCGCGTCGGCCATCACGAACGCCGAGATCCGTCCGATGTCGAGCTGGACCGCACCGTCATCGAGCCCGGAAAGGCTGGTCGAATAACAAGTGAGGAAGGTGTGCGTCGCATGCCGGGTGGCCTTTGGGCGCTCTCGCGGCTCGACCGCGTCCTCGACCGCGAGCGGGTCGAGCCTGAGCTCGGTGGCCAGCGTGTCGAGCAGTGACCGTTCCGGTTCACACAGGTCCAGCCACACCAGGACGTCGGGTACGGCCAGCCACTTGTCCAGGTCATCGAGGGGAAAGTCCGAGGCGATTTCTACCCCGTTACGCCAGGCCCGACTGCGACAGCTGCTCACCGTGACAGCATGGCACCGCACCGGGCCGTACGAAGTTATCCGCGCGTCAGGACTCGGCCTCTCGTGTCCCCGTGAAGGGGTAGATTCACCAGACGTGGACATCGACCTGACAGCCGAAGTAGGGCATGGTCTGGGCGAGGCAGCCACGGAGGCCGACAGCAGCCTGTGGCCGCTGCTGAGCACGGCCCTCGTCCCGTGCGGTGTCCACTCCGGTGTGCCGACCTCGATCCTCCGCGCCTGCGGTGAGGCGATGGCCCGGGGCCTGGCGCTGGGTGCTGCGGTGGGCTATGCGGATCGCATCGGCGGCGGCGAGCGGTTCATCGACTACGACCCCGACGACCTGGCTGCGACGATCATCTACCAGCTCGGCGCCCTGGACGGGCTCGCCCTCGCAGAGCAGGCACGGGTCGGCAGCATCCGTCCCAGTGGCGCCCTGTTCGAGGCGGCACGTACCGACCGCAACCACGCGTGGGCTGTCGTGAACGCCGTCCTCGACTACGACCCGACGCTGACCGTCATCGGGCTTCCTGGTTCGCGCCTGCTGCAGACCGCGGAGCGGCACGGGCTGAACGTCGCACGCGAGTTCCAGCCGCACCGCCTCCTCAACGCCAACGGGTCCCTCGGCGCGGTCATCACCGACCCGGACGTGGTCGCCCGGCGGGCCGTCGCAGCCGCTGCCAGCGGCCACTACGACTGCATCCGACTGCCCTGGCACGGCATCGCTGAACGCGCGACGGCGGCAGCCATCCACGCAGCCCTCCGCAAGGCCGGGCACCGGATCACGGCCGACCGGGCGACCGTCGTCGACGGGGTCGGCGTCCACTTGGCAGTGGCTGCTTCCCGAACCCCTGCCTGAAGGCCCTCGCATAGCTAGACTCCGCAGGAGTTGCCGAGTGCACGAGGAGGAGTCAATGCCGATCACCAAGGTGCTGGTGGCCAATCGGGGAGAGATCGCCGTTCGGGTCATCCGGGCCGCCCGCGACGCGGGACTGCACAGCGTTGCCGTCTATGCAGACCCGGACGCGGATTCGCTCTTCGTGAAGCTCGCGGATGAGGCCTTCGCGCTGAACGGACTCACCCCTGCCGACACGTACCTCGACGTCGCCAAGATCCTCGGCATCGCCGCGCGCAGCGGGGCGGACGCCGTCCACCCGGGCTACGGCTTCCTCGCGGAGAACGCGGGCTTCGCCCAGGCGGTCCTCGACGCCGGCCTTACCTGGATCGGCCCGCCGCCGGCAGCCATCGAAGCCCTCGGTGACAAGGTGCAGGCCCGCCACATCGCAGCGAAGGTCGGTGCCCCGCTGGTGCCCGGAACGTCCGACCCGGTGGCGAATGCCGACGAGGTGGTCGCCTTCGCGAAGGAGTTCGGCCTGCCGATCGCGATCAAGGCCGCCTACGGCGGGGGCGGGCGCGGCCTCAAGGTCGCCCGCAACCTCGCCGAGGTGCCCGAGCTGTTCGAGTCGGCCACCCGTGAGGCGGTGACGGCCTTCGGCCGCGGCGAGTGCTTCGTCGAGCGCTACCTCGACCGCCCGCGGCACGTCGAGACGCAGTGCCTCGCCGACGCCCACGGCAACGTCGTGGTGATCTCCACCCGCGACTGCTCACTGCAACGACGCCACCAGAAGCTCGTGGAGGAAGCGCCGGCACCGTTCCTTACCGACGCCCAGCGCACCCAGCTCTACCAGGCCAGCAAGGCCATCCTGATCGAGGCCGGCTACGTCGGCGCGGGCACGTGCGAGTTCCTCATCGGGCAGGACGGCACCATCTCCTTCCTGGAGGTCAACACCCGCCTGCAGGTCGAGCACCCGGTCTCCGAGGAGGTCAGCGGCATCGACCTGGTGCGTGAGATGTTCCGCATCGCCGACGGCGAGGAGCTCGGCTACGGCGACCCCGAGCTGCGCGGCCATTCCATCGAGTTCCGGATCAACGCTGAGGATGCGGGGCGCAACTTCATGCCGGCCCCCGGCACGCTCACGGCCTGGCGCCCGCCGTCAGGACCCGGCGTCCGTGTCGACGAGGGCTACCTCGCCGGCATGGCGGTCCCCGGCTCGTTCGACTCCCTCGTCGCCAAGATCATCGTCACCGGCGCCGATCGCGCCCAGGCGATCGGACGGGCGCGCCGCGCGCTCGCAGAGACGACGCTGAGCGGCATGCCGTCGGTGCTGCCGTTCCATCAGGCGGTGCTGGTCGACCCGGCGTTCGTCGCGGCCGACGGCGTCTTCGGTGTCCATACCCGCTGGATCGAGACCGAGTTCGTCTCCACCATCGAGCCCTACGTCGGCACCATGGGGGAGACGGAAACCTCGGAGAACAGCACCTTTGTCGTCGAGGTGAACGGCCGCCGGCTCGAGGTTCGCCTCCCCAGTTCCCTGGCCGCGCCCGTGGCAAGGCCCACCGCGGCGAAGCGTCCCACGCGGCGCAGCACCGGCGGCGCCCGGGCAAAGGCGCCGTCGTCGAACGAGCTCAGCGCTCCCATGCAGGGCACCATCGTGAAGGTGGCAGTCGTGAATGGCGACGAGGTCACCGAGGGCGACCTCGTCGTGGTGCTGGAGGCCATGAAGATGGAGCAGCCGATCACCGCCCACCGCTCGGGCGTCGTCGCCAACCTCACGGCTTCGGTCGGTGAGTCGGTCACTTCCGGCCAGGCACTGCTCGAGATCATCGACGCCGGCTGACACCGCGGTCCGCTCTCCGGGGCGGCTCGTGAAGCCGTCACGAAGGGCGGCCGTCCGAGCGGGCCAGCGCCGCGGCAAGCTCCGCGTTGCGGAGGGCGAACGCGCCCCACTCAGCCGGGGTGCAGCCGGACACCTGTGTGCCCGACGCCGTGCTGCGCCCGGTCGTCCACTGGTCCAGGCGGACGCCGGAGGCGGCGAGGCTGAACTCGACGCCGTTGGCCGAAGCCCCAACGACCAGCCCCGGGCTGCACCCGGTCACCCGCTGGGGAGCGACCAGCCAGTCCAGGGCCGCCACCTCGGCCTGGATCTGCCGGGCCGTCTCGAACGCCAGGCGGTCGATCGCACGGCTGCTGGCCGTCGCCAGCAACAGATGCAGCTCGGCGATCGCGGAATCGTCGCGTGAGAGCACCGCGCGCACGCGCGCCACGTACGGCTCGAGGTCACCCGGGGTGACACCGCGCGCCTGGGCCATCGAGCGCTCGGCGCCGTAGAGCCGGTCGCCGGCCAGCGGTACCGGCCAGGCCCGCAACAGGGCGCTGCGGGCGAGCCGCAGCTGCTCCACTCCCAGGAAAGGACCGAACGCGCCTCCCGGAACGTGACCACCCTCCACCACGAGGTCGACAGCCGGACGTGCATGGTCGTCGCTGACCTTCAGCCACCCCACAAGCTCCATGCCCCCGCGGATCCGGTTCCAGCGCGGCAACGAGCGTTCAAGGAGGTTGCGTTCCAGCCAGCCGGCCTCAGGGACCGAGGCGCAGACGATGGCTTCGATCGTACGGATCTGGGGAACCATCCGACGCAGGTGCCGTCGCGACCCCAGCTCGCCGGCGTAGGAACGCACCCGGGACCGCAGGTCGGTTGCTCGCCCGAGGTAGATCACCCGGTGGAGGCCGTCGCGGAAGCGGTACACGCCGGGCTCAGCCGGCAGGAGGGTGCTCGCGTGCCTCAGCGAGTCTTTTCCGTCCACGAAGCCCTCCACACACGAAGCCAGCGGCCGCGAGCCGTTTCCTCCTACGTCCCTGCTTGCCGCTTTCCTCCGGGTGGAGCGGAACTTGCGCGCACGACCAGGCTGGCGGGCAGGAGGAGGTGGTGCTCCGTCGTCCCGCCGGCGAGCAGGCCGAGCAGCAGCCGAACCGCCTCGGCCCCCATCTGGTGGAGTGGCTGGGCAACGGTGGTCAGCGCCGGTACGGCGTTCGCAGCCTCAGGGACGTTGTCGAAGCCCACCACGGAAAGGTCCTCGGGTACGCGGAGCCCGAGCTCATGGGCGATCTCGAGCACGCGGATGGCCGACAGGTCGTTGGCCGCGAACACGGCAGTGGGCCGCTCGCCACGGGTGAGCAATTCACGGGCAGCGTCGGTGGTCTCCGCGGCACGGTAACCACCCACCCGGACGAGCTCAGGGTCGAACGGGATGCCGGCTGCCTCGAGCGCCTCGCGGTAGCCCTGTTCGCGGAGCTGGGCGGAGACGAGGTCCGTGCGGCCCCGGATGTGGGCGATGCGGCGGTGGCCGAGCTCGATCAGGTGCTGTGTCGCGGCCCGGGCGCCACCGACATTGTCTGCCTCGACGGTGCTGGGACCGGTCTTCCCCGTGTGGGGGTCGACCGCCACCACGGGGATCGTCGCGTCGGTGACCGAAGCGGTCGGAGCAACGATCACCGCGCCATCGATCAAGGTGCCTGCCAGCCGCGACAGTGAGCGGCGCTCCCAGCCGACCTGGTTGTGCTCGAGGTTCCCGGAGTAGGCCAGCAGCTCGTACCCGGTTCCCTCGACCGCGCTCGAGATGCCCTTGAGCAGCTCGGTGGAGAACGGCTCGAACTCGGGCACCAGGATCCCGATGACATTCGTGCTCTGCCGGCGCAGGCTGCTCGCGACCAGCGAGGATTCGTAGCCCAGGTCGGAGACGATGTCCATCACCTTGTCGTAGGTCTCCGGGGACACTCCATAGCGGTCGTTGATGACCTTGGAGACCGTGGAGACAGACACTCCGGCGAGTCGTGCCACGTCGACGATCGTCACGCGGGCCGCGGAGGTTCGCGGCACGGTGCGGCGGGGCCGGCTGGCGTTGACTGTCACGACGCAACGCTAGCCCATGCGGGCCCAGCAGCCTCACGCTCGTGACGATAACGTTATCGAAAACGTTTGACACACCTCTGAAGCCGGTGCGAGGATCGCCAGTGGCAGGAATCCCTGCCGAACGGTCAAAGAGGACTGAGAGGTCTTTCGTATGCAGTGGACAGTCAAGGGCCCAGCATTTATTGCATTGGGCGCGAGCGCGGCGCTCCTACTCGCCGCCTGCTCCGGCGGCGGCGCTCCGTCAGCCAGCACATCAGGGTCAGCCGCCGCATCGTCGAGCGCCCCGGTCACGATGACCTTCTGGCACAACTCGACCACCGGTGATGGAAAGGCGTACTGGGACACCACCGTTGCGGCGTTCCAGTCCGAACACCCGAACGTCACCATCAACATCCAGGCCATCCAGAACGAAGACATGGACGGCAAGCTCCAGACCGCCCTCGCCTCCAACGACGGACCCACGATCTTCATGGCGCGCGGCGGCGGCAAGCTCGCCGATGTGGTCGCAGCCGACCAGGTCATGGACATCACAGACAAGATCAGCCCCGAGATCAAGACCGCCCTGGGCGACGGCATCTTCAGTGCCTTCACCGTCGACGGCAAGATCTACGGCATGCCCACCTCGGTACTCCCCGGCGGCATCTACTACAGCAAGGACCTGTTCAAAGAGGCTGGCATCACCGCCACCCCGACGACGTTCGCCGAACTCAGCGACGCGGTCACCAAGCTGAAGGCCAAGAACATCGCACCGATCGCGCTCGGCGGCAAGGACGCCTGGCCGGCAGCCCACTGGTACTACTTCTTCGCGCTGCGGGACTGCTCCCAGGCCACCCTCGACAAGGCAGGGGCCGACAAGGACTTCTCCGACCCGTGCTGGCTCAAGGCCGGCGAGGACCTCAAGGCCTTCACCGCCACGGATCCCTTCAACAAGGGTTACCTCACCACCTCGGCCCAGCAGGGCGCAGGCAGCTCGGCCGGCATGCTGGCCAACCACAAGGCGGCCATGGAGCTCATGGGCGCCTGGGATCCCGGTGTCATTGCCGACCTGACCCCCGACAAGAAGGCGCTGCCCGACCTGGGTTGGTTCGCCTTCCCCGCTGTCGACGGTGGGGCCGGTGACCCGTCCGCGATGATGGGTGGCTCTGACGGCTTCGCGTGCCTGAAGAACGCGCCCGCCGAATGTGTCGACTTCCTGAACTTCATGGCCAACAAGGCCAATCAGGAGGGCTACGCCACGGCATTCAAGACCCTGCCGGCCAACAAGGACGCCAAGAGCGTCGTGACCGACCCGGCCCTGCAGGACGTCCTCGCGGCCTACGACAAGGCGGCCTACGTCGCCCTGTGGCTGGACACCCAGTACGGCCAGAACGTCGGTAACGCCCTGAACGGCGGCGTTGTGGACATGTTCGCCGGCAAGGGAACGCCTGCCGACATCGTTGAAGCAGTGAAGAGCGCAGCCGCAAAGGGCTGAGCTGACAACCTCATGAGCGACCCAGTCACCGCACTGCCGCAGCGCTCGTCGAGGTCCGGGTCTGCCCGGGGTGGCGCCAACCTGGCGTCACCCCGGTCCGACCGGGCCCGGGCTGACTGGCGGAAGCGTCTCGAGATCGCGATCCTCTCCGGACCGGCGATCGTCATGTTCCTGGCCTTCGTCATCTTTCCCGTCTTCATGGCGGCCTACTACGGCTTCTTCCGCTGGAAGGGTTTCGGCGTCCCCAAGGACTTCGTCGGCCTCCAGAACTACGTCGTGATCCTCACCGACCAGCACTTCATCGACGCCCTCACCCACAACGGCTTCATCCTCGTGATGTCGCTGGTGCTGCAGGGACCCGCCGCTGTCGCCTTCGCCCTGCTGCTCAACCAGAACATCCGGGGCCGTTCGCTGATCCGCGTCCTGATCTTCATCCCGTACGTGATCTCGGAGGTCATCGTCGGCACGGGCTGGGCCCTGATGCTGCAGTACACCGGTGCGGTGAACGACCTCCTGACGAGCATGGGCCTCGGCGCCTTCGCCCACGACTGGATCGCCGACCCCAACATCGCCATCTGGACGTTGATGGTGATCATCTCCTGGAAGTACATCGGCTTCGCGATCATCCTGATGCTCGCCGGGATCCAGGGCGTGCCCGAGGAGCTGTACGAGGCCGCAGCGATCGACGGCGCCTCCTACTGGCAGATCCAGCGCTGGATCACGTTGCCGCTGCTCGCCCCGACAATCCGGGTGTGGGCGTTCCTTTCGATCATCGGTTCGCTGCAACTCTTCGATCTGGTCTACATCATCTGGGGCCAGTACGTCGCGTCCACCGCCGGCACTTCCACCATGGCGACGTACATGGTGCGCGAGGGCAGGCTCTCGGGGAACTACGGCTTCGGCAATGCCGTCGCGGTCGTCATCTTCATCGTCTCGCTCACCATCGCCCTCACCTACCAGCGGTTCGTGCTCCGTCGGGACACCGAGGGTGCACTGACCGAAGCCCCGGAAGGGAAGGGAAAGTAATGTCGCAGGCAACTCTCACCTCGCGCGCCTCGACATCGCGCCGCCGGAGCACCAAGGACGTCTCCGGCGCCAGCTGGGGCAGCCCGACCACCTACCTGGTCGCAACGGTGCTGATCGCGGTCTGCATCGCCCCCGTGCTGTACATCATCCTCGGCGGTTTCCGGAGCAACTCCCAGATCACCGTCAACCCGTCGGGCTGGCCCGATCCCTGGGTTCTCACCAACTACACCTCGGTGCTCTCCAGCGGGCTGTTCTGGCAGCAGTTCGGCAACTCCATGATCTCCGGGGTCGCCACCACGGCTGCCACCGTTGCGCTCGCACTGATGGCCAGTTTCGTGATCGCCCGCTACCACTTCGCCGGCCGCAATGCGATGTATGCGCTGTTCGCTGCGGGCCTGATGTTCCCGATCACCGTGGCCATCACTCCGCTGTACCTGCTGGTCAAGAACCTCGGGCTGACCAACAGCCTGGCGGGCATCATCCTGCCCCAGATCGCCTTCGCGCTGCCGGTAGCTGTGATCATCCTTGTGCCCTTCATGGCCGCAATCCCGAAGGAACTGGAGGAAGCAGCAGCGATCGACGGCGCCAGTCGCCTGGGCTTCTTCTTCCGGATGGTGCTGCCGCTCTCGCTGCCGGGGGTGATCACCACCGGCATCCTCACCTTCGTCACCGCGTGGAACAGCTACCTGCTGCCGCTGTTCATCCTGAACGACTCCCAGAGCTACACCTTGCCGCTGGGCGTCCAGTCGTTCGCCTCCGAGCATTCGGTGGATACTGCTGCCGTCCTCGCGTTCACCTCCCTTTCGATGATCCCCGCGCTGGTGTTCTTCAGCATCTTCGAACGTCGCATCGTCGGCGGTCTCACCGGCGCCGTCAAGGGCTGACTGCTGCCGCGCAGCTGCCAATCCGTACCATCAATCCATGAAGGAGCTGGGCCCTGTGTCCACGTCCGCCGCGATCCCTGCGATTCCCGAGGTGTCACCGCGCGTCAGCGAGTTGCTCTCGCGTATGACGCTTGAGGAGAAGCTCGCCCAGCTGGTGGGCTACTGGCTCGACCAGGGCGGCAACGTCGTCGCACCGATGCAGGGCGAGATGGGCGGCCAGGAGCGCTCAGGGGAACTGGCAGAGGTCACCAGCAACGGCATCGGCCACTACACCCGGGTCTACGGCACCCGTCCGGTGGACGGCGCCGAACGCGCGGCCTGGCTCTGGCAGGAGCAGCGCCGCCTCCAGCGCGACACCCGCCTCGGTATTCCGGCGCTCGTCCACGAGGAATGCCTCACCGGGCTGGCGGCCTGGAAGGCGACGACCTACCCGACCCCCCTGGCCTGGGGAGCGTCCTTCGACCCGCCGCTGGTCGCAGAGGTCGGCGCGGCGATCGGTCGTTCCATGCACGCCCTCGGCATCCACCAGGGGCTCGCTCCCGTGATGGACGTGATCAGGGACCCGCGCTGGGGCCGGGTCGACGAATGCATCGGCGAGGACCCCTACCTGGTGGGCACCATCGGCACCGCCTTCGTCAAGGGCCTCCAGTCCGAAGGGGTCCATGCGACCCTCAAGCACTTCCTCGGTTACTCCGGCTCCGCGGCCGGACGCAACCACGCACCCACCCACGTCGGCCCCCGCGAGGTCGCCGATGTGTTCCTGCCCCCCTTCGAGATGGCCATCCTCGACGGTAACGCGCGCTCGGTGATGAACTCCTACGTCGACATCGACGGTATTCCGATGGCGGCCAACTCCGACTACCTGACGGGAGTGCTGCGCGAACAGCTCGGCTTCACCGGGGTCGTCGTCGCCGACTACTTCGCGATCGCCTTCCTGCAGGTCATGCAGGGCGTCGCGGCCGACCGTGGAGAGGCGGCACAGCTGGCGCTGGTCGCGGGCATCGACATCGAGCTGCCGGCCGGGGACGCGTACCTCGAGCCGCTGGCCGCCCAGGTGCGCTCCGGCGCCCTCGATGAGGGCTACGTCGACCGGGCAGTGTTGCGGGCACTGGCCCAGAAGGAGTCGCTGGGCCTTCTGGACCAGCAGGCGTACGCCGACGAGCCGCCCGCGGTCATCGACCTCGACTCGCCGCAGGACCAGGCGCTCGCCCGCACGCTGGCCCAGCGTTCGGTGATCCTGCTCACCAACGACGGGGCGCTGCCGCTGTCCCTCGGTGAGGGCGCGCCGAGGCGCATCGCGGTGATCGGCCCCAATGCCGACCGCCCGGAGGCCCTGCAAGGGTGCTACTCCTTCGCCAACCACGTCCTCGAGGGCTTTCCCGAGTACCCGGCGGGGATCGCGATTCCCACGGTGCACGAGGCGCTGGTCGCTGCTGTCGGTGCCTCGGGCGCGCCGACGGAGGTGTCGCTGACGCTCGGCTGCACGGTTGAGGGTGACGACCGCTCCGGCTTCGAGGACGCCGTCACGGCTGCGGCGGCCTCCGACGTGGCTGTCGTGGTGGTGGGCGACCAGGCGGGGCTCTTCGGCCGCGGCACCGTCGGCGAGGGCAACGACACCGACACGCTGGCCCTGCCCGGGGTGCAGCGCGAACTGGTCGAGGCAGTGGTCGCGACCGGGACCCCGGTGGTGCTGGTGCTCCTGACCGGGCGTCCGTATGCCATCGGGTGGGCCCTCGACGGGGCGCACCCCCGTCCGGCCGCCGTGCTCCAGGCGTTCTTCCCCGGCGAGGGCGGCGGTCTCGCCATCGCCGACATCCTCACCGGCGCGGTCAACCCGTCGGGCAGGCTCCCGATGACCCTCCCCCGCTCCGCCGGCGCGCAGCCCTACTCCTATCTCCAGCCCATCCTCGGCGGCCCGTCGGAGGTCACGTCGACCGACCCGACCCCGCTGCGGCCGTTCGGCTTCGGGCTGTCCTACACCACCTTCACCCACACCGACCTCGTGGTGGACGACAGCGTCTGTGCAGGCGGCACCTTTACCGCGGCTGTCACGGTGACCAACAGCGGGCCGGTGGCCGGCGCCGACGTGGTGCAGGTCTACGGCCGTGACGTCGTCGGTTCCGTTGTGCGCCCGGTCGCCCAGCTGCTCGGGTACGCCCGGGTCGAACTTGCCGCCGGCGAGTCCCGCCGGGTCACCTTCGAGGTGCCCACCACCCGGCTGGCGTTCTCCGACCGTCGCTGCGTCCGGATCGTGGAGCCCGGCGCCGTCGAGGTCTGGGTGGCCTCCCACGCCGGCGCTTCCGCGAAGGACCTGCCCAGTGTGAGCACGACCAACGGCGCCATCTCGAACTCCTCGCTCACCGTCGCCCCGCCCGTCCCCGGCACGGCCACGAAACGGGCGTGCCTGCAGATCACCGGGAACGTGCACGAGGTGTCCACGAGCGACCCCCGGCTGGTTGTCGTGGCTCTGGGCGAGGCATGAACACCCCACGAAGTTCTTCTCCTCCGCTGCGCTCCCCCGAACAACTTCGCAGGGACCCCGAATGAGCGCAGTCGCCAACCCGATCCTGCCGGGCTGCTACCCCGACCCGTCGATCTGCCGGGTGG
>JBBRIY010000038.1:0-12704 GCA_038220215.1 Propionibacteriales bacterium | reverse complement strand
GCCTCACCGTCGGCCCGTTCGAGCAGGGCCCAGGGGTGCATGCCCTTTGACGAGCGACCCGACGTGATGCCCAGGTGCAGGGCCTGGGTGACCAGTTGCTCCTGCGGCGTGAACTCGTCGCCCCAGTCGGAGGTGAACCAGTGCGCCGTCCACACGCCGGGTCCGAGGTCGACGATCACCGTCGGCAGGTCGGACACCGTGACCTCGGCGCCCGCCGTGGCGGTGAGGTCGCAGCGGGTCACGCTGGCGTACGGGTTGGGCAGGTCCAGCCTCTGCGGCAGCAGGTCGACGCCGGTCAGGTCGGGCGCTAGCAGTTCCATCAGCAACTCCTGTCGATCATGCGATCACCGTCGTTCAGGTCCAGGTCGAGCAGTTCGCCGCGCCACGGCACGCCCAGCAGGTGGAGGTCACCGCTGCCCGGCGGCAGGCACGGGTACACCTCCAGCCCGGACGGGGTCGGCCGCAGGCCGGCCAGCCCGTGCAGGACGGTACCCAGCAGCGTCGTGGCCGACCAGGTCTGGTCAGGCTCGGAGCGCCACGGACGGCCGCTCTGCCAGCCGCCGTCGGGCTCCCCGGTGACGGGGTGGTACACCTCGAGGAACTCGTTGTTGCTGCCCTCGAACAGCCTGCACAGCCGGTCGAGCTCTGCACCGAAGGCGACGGCGTCACCCGTGCTGGCAACGGCCTGGGCCCAGACGCCCATGATCATCGGCCACAACGCCGTGCCGTGCCGTCCGAAGTGGTCGAGGTCGTACCCGGCGAACGCCGGCCACACCGCCGGGAGCCCGCGCGGTGCGTGCTGGACCCCGGCGACGGTGGCGCGCGCCTGACCCCGGGTGGCCGTTCCGGAGAGGATGGCCAGGGCAAGCCCCAGGCCCTCCTGCTCCCCGGTGAGCCTTCCGTCCACCACGAGGTAGCCGAACCGGTTCTCATCGTCGAGCCAGAACCGGTCCCTGACGTGGGCCGCGAGCAGGATCGAACGCCGGCGCCAGGGGTCGGGGTCAGCACCGATCACCTCGGCGAGGTCGGCCAGCGCAGCCATGGCGAGGACGGAGAGGGCATTGGTCGAGAGGCAGTGGATATCGCGGGCGGCGGCGTGCTCGAGCACGAACGACTCGCCAGGCAGGGCCGGGTCGTGCAGGTACGGCGGGTAGCCGGTGATCCCGTCGGCCATCACGGCAGGCCCGCGGTACAGCCCGTCGACCAGGCACCGCTCGTCCAGGCGCTCCAGGGTGGCCACGCCGATGCGGTAGGCCTGCTGCGCCCAGGCCCGGTCACCGGTGACGAGGGCGATCTCGCGTGCGCCGACCACCCAGATGATCTGGTCCCACCACTGCGTGTCCCACACGACGCGCTCCTGGTCGACCACCATCAGCAGCGTGTCCTTCGCCACCGACGGCGCCAGCCAGGCAGCGGCCTGCCAGGTGTTGATGGCGCTGTCCCGCGTCCACGGCGTGTCGTAGCCGCCGCCGGCCTGCAGGAACAACGGGGGGTCGCCGGGCTTGCGTCCCGGCACGATGTTGCGGGCGAGGCAGGCCTGGGCCGCGTCCACCAGGGGTGCGAGCCGGCGTGCCAGCGGGCCGGTGCCACCGACCCGGAGGCTGGTGGCGACCGTCATCCGCGCTGCACGCCGACGAACCGGAGGGTGACGATCTCGAACGGGCGGACGGCCAGCGCGACCGCCCCGTTCGTCGTGGTCACGTCACCGGTGCGGCGCTCGAGCAGGTCGGTGCGGTGCACTCCTTCGTAGGCGAAGCCCGGACGGATCACGCCGGCCGAACGGGAACCGAGCGACTCGTAGAGCCGCACCACCACGTCGCCGGAGCCGTCCTCTGCCAGCTTGACCGCCTCGACGAGCACCCCCGGCACCTCCGAGGTGACGATCGGGGCGACGGCATCCGCGCCGCGCACGTCGCGCACCGGCTGGTTGAGTCGCTGGCCGGCAGCGATGGCCGTCTCGATGTCGGCGCCGCACACGGCACTGACCCGGAGCTGGTGGCGTCCCTGGTCGGTCTTCGGGTCGGGGAACATCGGCCCGCGGATCAGCGACAGCCGGACCGTCGTGCCGGGCGCCCCGTCGCCCGGGTGGTCGCGCCGGATGTCGTGACCGTAGGTGGAGTCGTTGGCCACGGCGAAACCGAACCCGGGCTCGGCCACCTGCACCCAGCGGTGGGCACAGGTCTCGTAGCGGGCCACGTCCCACGTGGTGTTGGTGTAGGTGGGTCGCGCGATGTGCCCGAACTGGATCTCCGATGTCGCCCGGTCGGTGAAGATCGACGTCGGGAAGGCCAGCTTCAGCAGGCGCCGCTGCTCGTGCCAGTCGATGTCGAGGTCGAGGTCGATGGCAGCGCTGCCGGCGGCGAACCGCAGGCGGGTGGTGATGGTGCTCTGCCCGATGCTGTGGACGGTCTCGACCTCGGTCAGGCCGGGCTCGCAGGTGACCAGGCGCACCGAGTCGGCCCGTTCGAGGTCCTCGACGACGCGTCCGATGTGGGCGTCGATGTCCCAGGCCTCGTACATCGAGGGACGGTCGTTGTGCACCTGCAGCAGCCCGAACTTCCTGCCCTCGGCCACCAGCTCGCGTCCGGTGGGGGTGTGGACGACCGACGGCAGCAGGCCGTTGCCGTCGACGACAACCCGGAGGACGCCGGTGTCGATCACCCAGCCGTCGCCCTCCGCGTCCACGGTGACCCCGGACGCCGCCGCGACGGGGGGCGCAACGCTGAACGGGGCGATGCCGGCCAGCGTTACCGGCGAGGAGTTCACGGCGAGCACGGCATCGCCGTCGCCGACCAGGGCGGCCAGCGAGCGGTCGATGATGCCTTCCAGCACACCGGCGACCCGGGCGTAGTTGGCCTCGGCCTCGCGGTGCACCCAGGCGATCGAGCTGCCGGGAAGGATGTCGTGGAATTGTTGCAGCAGGACGGTCTCCCACACGCCGCGGAGCTCCTCGGTGGGGTACTCCAGCCCGGCCCGCACCGCTGCGGTCGTCGCCCACAGCTCTGCCGCACGCAGCAGGTGCTCGCTGCGCCGGTTGCCCTGCTTGGTGCGCAGCTGCGAGGTGTAGGTGCCGCGGTGGGTCTCCAGGTACATCTCGCCTGACCAGGTTCCCGGGTTCGGCAGCTCCGCGCTGGCAGCTTCGAAGAACTCCGCAGCGGTCCCGATGCGCACGGTCGGTGAGCCTTCGAGGTTCGCAGTGCGGTGCGCCTTCGCCACCATCTCGCGGGTCGGGCCGCCGCCACCGTCCCCGTAGCCGAAGGGAACGAGCGAGATCGTCCCGTGCCCCTGCTCGGCGTACTGCCGTTCGGCCTTGGCCAGCTCGAAGGCTGCGAGCCGGGAGTTGTAGGTGTCGACAGGCGGCAGGTGGGTGAAGATCCGGGTACCGTCGATGCCCTCCCACCAGAAGGTGTGGTGCGGCAGGACGTTGGTCTCGTTCCAGGACATCTTCTGGGTGAGGAAGTACTGCGACCCGGCGGCCGCGGCGATCTGCGGCAGTGCTGCGGAGTAGCCGAAGGAGTCGGGCAGCCAGACGTCGGTGGGCTCGTAGCCGAACTCGCGGAGGAAGAACCCTTTGCCGTGGATGAACTGGCGGGCCATCGCCTCGGAGCCGGGCATGTTCGTGTCGGACTCCACCCACATGCCGCCGACCGGCACGAAACGGCCTTCGGCCACCTTCTGCTTGAGGCGTTCCCACAGCTGCGGGTAGGAGGCCTTGACCCACGCGTACTGCTGGGCCGAGGAGCAGGAGAAGACCAGGTCGGGGTATTCCTCGATGAGGGCGATGACGTTGGCGAAGGTGCGGGCGCACTTGCGGACGGTCTCGCGCACCGGCCACAGCCAGGCCGAGTCGATGTGGGCGTGGCCGGTGGCAAGGACCCGGTGGGCACTGGCGTTGGCCGGCCGGGCCAGCACCCCGGCCAGCGCTGCGCGCGCGGTGCTCGCGGTGCCGGCGACATCGCGTGGGTCGAGGGCGTCCATCGCAGCGTTCAGGGCGACGACGATCTCCGCCCGTCGGGGCAGGTCGGCAGGCAGTTCCTCCACCAGGCCGGCAAGTACTTCGATGTCCTGGTCGAGCTCCCAGACCTCACGGTTCCGTCGCGCCACCTCGAGGCGGCGCAAGACAAACAGGTCCTCGTCCGGGACGGTGTCCTTCGAGCTGAAGGGCGTGGGGTGCCATGAGCCGCCGACAGCCACCTCCGGGTTGGCTGCGCACTCCAGGTAGAAGTCGATGACCGATCCCGCCACCGGGAGGTAGCGGTTGAACGGCTCGATCGCCTTGATGATCGTGCCGTCCGGTCGGTACGCGAGGCCCTCGGCCTGGCTGCCCTCCAGGTTCTTGCGGAAGCCGAGGTCGACGACGATCTCGAAGCTGTGCGGGTCGGTCCACTCCGCCGGCACAGAGCCGGTCACGTGCAGCCACATCGTGCTCCAGCCCCGGCCCCAGGAGGAACCAACCCGGAACGGCTCATAGACCTGGCCGACGGCCTCAGCGAAGGGCACCGGCTCGTCGGGAACCTGCCAGGCCTGAAGCTCGAGCTGTTGGGTCTCGCCGTAGAGGTTCGGGGCGATCAGCTCCTCGACGAAGCGTCCCAGCCTGCCCCGGTAGAGCCACTCATTGTCGCGCACCGGAAGCTCCTTCGCCTGCCACGGGGTGGTTGGAAAATCTACGTCAATTTGAAAGACTTAGTCAACGATTCCGGGTGTCCCCGCCGCCGTCCAACGGTGGGGGTCCCATCACATCAGGGGGACGCCGATGCCCGCCACCGAATACGCGCAGGTCATCACCGGGTGGTCCTATCGCGGGCTCGATGCCGTCACCCTCAGCAACGACCGTCTGCGGGTCGTCCTGCTGCCCAGCCTCGGTGGACGGGTCTGGGAGATCACCCACGTGGCCACCGGACGGCAACTCCTGTGGCACAACCCCCGGCTGGCTCCGGCACTGGTGGCCTTCGGGACGGGCTACGACGACCACTTCGTCGGTGGCTGGGACGAGCTCTTCCCCAACGACCTGCCCGAGGACCTGGCCGGCGAGCCCTTTCCCGACCACGGGGAGGTGTGGTCGGCGCCCTGGGCCTGGGAGGTGCTGCCCGGCCCGGACGCCGCGGTCCGGCTGGCCGTGACCACCCGCATCTCGAACTGCACGCTGGTGCGGACCGTCCGGCTCGCGCCCGGGTCGGACGCGGTGGACATCGAACTCAGCATCACCAACGGCTCCGGCGCCGAGCTGCCGATGCTGCACAAGCAGCACCTCGCCGTCGACCTGCCGCCCGGGTCCCGGATCGACCTGCCACCGGCGACGGCCGAGATCAGCGACTTCGGGCGTCCCCGCGCCGGCGCCGCTGGTGAGGTGTTCGACTGGCCGACGTGCAACGGCGTCGACTACGCGGGTGCTCCGGCCGACGATGGAGCGGTGAGTGAGCTCCTCTTCGCCTCTGTCGAGGAGGGCTGGTGTGCCTGCACGGGCCCGGACGGGACGGGCATCGGCCTGGTCTTCGATCGCGCGGTGTACCCGTCGGTGTGGACCTTCGCCTCCTGGGGAGCCTGGCGCAACCATCGGGTAGCCGTCCTGGAGCCGTGCACCGGCATCGGGCTGTCGGTGGCTGAGGGCGCGGCGTCCGGACGGCACCGCACGCTCGTGGCAGGAGAGACCATCACCACCACCTTCAGCGCCGTGGTCTACGACGGGGTGCGACAGGTGACCCGGATCAGCGGCCACGGGGTGGGCGCCCAGGTGGAAGGAGAACGCCGATGAGGGTCGAGAGCGTCGACATCTTCTACCTTGCGCTGCCAGAGATCGCCGACATCGGCGACGGGAGCCAGGACATGGCGCTGGTGCGGGTGCGGGCCGGCGGCTTTACCGGCTGGGGCGAGAGCGAGGCGTCCCCGCTGCCGACGATCGCAGCGCTCGTCACGCCACCGTCGCACTCCGCCTGCCACGGCGTGCTCGACTCGGTACTGGGTGCACGCCTGAACGAGCCCGCCGACATTGAAGGCCTCGCTGTACTCGTCGCCGAGCGCGGCCTCGACCTGCTGCAGACGGCCCACGCATGGTCGGGCGTCGAGATCGCCCTGTGGGACCTGCTGGGCAAGGCCCGCTCCATCCCGGCGTGGGAGTTGTTGGGCCAGGCGTCCAGCCGGCCGAAGGTGCCCTACGCCTCTCAGCTCTTCGGCGACGACCCGCACCAGACGTGGCTGCATGCCCGGCACGTCGCCGCCGCCGGCTATCGGGCAGCCAAGTTCGGGTGGGGGCCGTACGGGCGCGGCAGCGTCGCCGACGACGCCGACCAGGTAATGGCCGCCCGCGACGGGCTCGGACCCGAAGCGGCACTGCTCGTCGATGCCGGCACGGTCTGGGGCGAGGATGTCGAAGCGGCTGCAGCACGGCTCCCCGCCCTCGCGGCGGCGCACGTCCTCTGGCTCGAGGAGCCGTTCACCTCCGGTGCGCTGGAGGCCTACGCCCGGCTCGGCGGCCAAGCCGGGACGATACGGCTCGCGGCGGGCGAGGGCGCCCACAACGCGCACGTCGCCCGCCACCTGATCGACCATGGTGGGGTCGGCTTCGTCCAGGTCGACACCGGCCGCATCGGAGGTATCGGCCCCGCTGCGCAGGTGGCCCGGTACGCCCGATCGAAGGGAGTCGAGTTCGTGAACCACACCTTCACCTCCCAACTGGCGCTCGCTGCATCACTGACGCCCTATGCCGACGCGCCTGACGGGGTGCTCTGCGAGTACCCGGTCGCGCCGAGCCCGCTGGCACAGGCGCTCACCCCCGTCCGGCTGCGCGGTGACGATGGCCTCGTCCGCCTGCCGGAGGGCCCTGGACTCGGCATCGAGCCCGACACCGATGCGCTGGCTCCCTACCTCAAGCAGGTGCAGATCGTGGTCGAAGGGAAGACGTTGTACACCACACCGGAGTTGACCCGATGAGCCCGACGACAGCCGTGGTCACCGGCTCCAGCAACGGGATCGGGCTGGCGATCGCCCGGGCCCTCGCCGCGGACGGCCTCGAGGTCGTCGGGCTGGACGTCGAGGCCGGCGCCGGCGAGTTCGAGACGCTAGCCGTCGACCTTGCCGATGCCGACGCCGTCATCGAGGTTGCAACCGCGCTGGCCAGACGCGGCGTCGACGTCCTCGTCAACTGCGCCGGCATCTTCGCTGCGAGCCCGCTGCTCGAGCTCGACCTCACCGGCTACCGCAGGCTGCTGGCCATCGACCTCGACGCGGCCGTGCTGCTGATGAAGCACCTCGGTGCCGGCATGGCCCAGCGCGGCTGGGGCCGGATCGTCAACGTGACCAGCGTCCACGCGTCGGTGAGCGAGCCCGGTTGCCTCGCCTACGACGTGGCCAAGGCAGGGCTCGAGGCCGCCACCCGCGTCGCTGCGATCGAGCTCGCCCCCCACGGCGTCCTCGTGAATTCTGTCGCTCCCGGTTTCGTCAACACCCGCATGGCACAGGCCGACGGCGTCGATGAGCTGGAGACCCCCGAGATGCACAGCATCTACATCGAGGCGGGCCGGTTGCCGCTGCGACGCGGTGCCGCCCCCGAGGAGGTGGCCGCGTTGGTGACGTGGCTCGCCGGGTCGGCGAACACCTACGTGACCGGCGAGACGATCCGGGTGGACGGCGGCCTCACCACGCGGCTGTAGCCAGCCGGAGGTTCTGCATCGGCTTCATCACGATTGGCCCAACATCTTGACCACAGTTGGATCGTGCAACATCATGGCATTAATCCGTTCAGTGGATTTAGTAACCAGGTCAGAGGAGCTCTGGTGGCAACCACGACTGCAGTTGGCCAGGCACCGAAGAAGGCGCCCATCCGCCAGAAGTTGAGCGGCATGCGCCGTCGCGAGGCCGTCTGGTGCTACGCGTTCATGACCCCGGCGATCCTGGGGTTGCTGTTGTTCGCGATCGGGCCCATGATCGCCTCGCTCTACCTCAGCTTCACGTCCTACGACATGCTCTCGTCGCCGGAGTTCATCGGGATCCGCAACTACACCAGGCTGGTCAGCGACGAGCTCTTCCAGAAGTCGCTGTCGGTCACCATGATCTACGCGGTGATCACCGTGCCGGGCACGCTGATCGCCGGTCTGGTCGCTGCGATCCTGCTCAACACCAAGATTCCCACCATCGGGTTCTTCCGCTCTGCCTACTACCTGCCCAGCGTGATCGGCGGTGTCGCCGTTGCCCGGGTGTGGCAGATGCTCTACAACGCCGACCACGGCCTGTTCAACATCATCCTCAGCTGGTTCGGCATCGACGGTCCCGGCTGGCTCACCGATGAGCGCTTCGCCCTCCCGTCCCTGATGTTCATGGGCATCTGGAGCTTCGGCGGCACCATGCTCATCTACCTTGCCGGGCTCCAGGGCATCCCGAAGGACCTCTATGAGGCCGCAGAGGTCGACGGGGCGAGCAAGCTGCGGCAACACTGGTACATCACCATCCCGATGCTCTCCACCGTCACCTTCTTCAATCTGGTGATCGGCATCATCGGCGCCCTCCAGGTGTTTGCGGAGCCGTTCGTCCTCACCAACGGCAGCGGGAATCCCAACAACTCCACGCTGCTGCTGCCGCTCTACCTCTACCGGGTGGCGTTCAGCTACCTCGAGATGGGCTACGCCTCCGCGATCGCCTGGGTGGTCTTTGCCATCACCCTGGTGCTGACAGCGCTGGTCTTCCGCTCACTGCCCCTGTGGGTGCACACCGAGGCAGGGGAGGACTGATGGTAGACAAGGCAGACCGCACCGGCAGCGGTGTCCCGCTGAGCAAGCCCCGCGTGATCGGACGCATCCTCGTGCTGAGCATCGGCGCCGTGCTCGTGCTGATGCCGGTCATCTGGACGCTCCTGACCTCACTGAAGACGGCCGAGCAGACCCTCGCCATCCCGCCGGTCTGGTTCTTTCCGCCACAGTGGTTGAACTACGCCGAGGTGCTGCGGCTGGTCCCGTTCCAGAACTACGCGCTGAACACGGCGATCATCGTGACAGGGGTCGTTGTCAGTACGCTCCTGAGCTGCTCGTTCAGCGCGTACGGCTTCGCGCGGCTGCGCGCCCCGGGGAAGAACGTGATCTTCGGGGTGCTGATGGCGACGATGATGCTGCCCTCCACCGTCACCCTCGTGCCCACCTACATCGCGTTCAACAAGATCGGCTGGCTCAACACCTTCCTGCCGTTGATCGTCCCTGCACTGTTCGGCTCCGCCTTCTTCATCTTCCTGTTCCGGCAGTTCTACCTCTCCATCCCCAAGGAGGTCGAGGAGGCAGCGCGCATCGACGGGGCCGGGTACTTCCGCATCTGGTGGAGCATCTTCCTGCCGCTCAGCCTGCCGGTGATCGCCACCGTCATGGTGTTCACCTTCGTCGGCACGTACAACGACTTCTTCGGGCCACTGATCTACCTGACCGACGAGTCCAAGTGGACGATCTCGGTGGCCCTCGCCAGCTTCGGCGGCAGCCCGCGCATCGGCCCCCAGCTGCACATGCTCACCGCCGCCACCCTGATCGCCGCAGCGCCCTCGATCATCGTGTTCCTGCTCGCCCAGCGCTACTACATGACCGGCATCTCCGTTGCCGGCGTGAACAAGTGACCAACCCGGAAAGGAAGCCAATGTTCGAACTGCCCCTGACTCGCCGCACTATTCTGGGGGGAGCCCTTGCAGGTTCGGCCCTGGCCATGGCCGGGTGCGCCCCGACCCCTGCCCCGTCCCTGCCGGCCGCCACCTCGACGGAGCTGATCGGCAACAAGGACCTCACGGTCTACGCCTGGACCAACGGACCGACGATCGACGAGAACTTCAAAAAGAGCGTCGAGCTGTTCAATACCGAGATGTCCGGCAAGTTCACGGCGAAGATCAACTTCCTGCCCTATGACCAGTACTGGCAGAAGATCCAGCTGCAGTATGCCGCCAACCAGCCCTTCGACATGTACTACTGGGACGTCCAGGCCTACGCCCACTACAAGAAGGGGCTGCTGCAGAACGTCCAGCCCGCCGTGGACGGTACCGACATGGCCGACCCGGCGAAGTACCCGGTGGAGCTGTTCAAGCCGTGGCGCTTCGACGAGCAGAACCTGTACGCCATCCCCGAGAACATCCAGTCGATGTCGCTGTTCTACAACAAGACCCACTTCGACAAGGCCGGCATCGCCTACCCGGACGCCACCTGGACCTGGGACAAGGTCCTGGAGGCCGCAACCGCCCTGCAGCAGAAGAGCGGCGGCAAGGTGTCGCGGTGGGGCCTGGATATCGGCGACCTCGGCGTCTGGTGGGGCCTGCAGACCCTCGCCTGGTCGGCGGGCACGGCCTTCTTCGACAAGCCGCTGGAGCCGACGGCCTTCCAGATGACCGACCCGAAGGTGATCGCAGCGATGGCCTTCGTGCAGGACCTGATGTGGGCCAAGCACATCGCTCCCCGACCCGACGAACGGGACTCCAACAACCAGGCCGGCGGCTTCGCGGGCGGCGTGGTGTCGATGATGCCGGGCGGCACCTGGAACATCACCTCGTACCAGCAGATGAAGGACGAGTGGGACATGGCTCCGCTGCCGCTCTACCAGGGCAAGTCGGTGATGCCGTACTTCCTTGGTGGCTGGGTGATTCCCGCCAAGTCGGCGGCACTGTCCGCAGCGCAGTCGTTCGCCACCTGGCGCGCGACGAAGTTCCAGGACCAGATGGCTGCTGACCACGACTGGATCCCGGTGCAGAACGCCGCGCGCACGTCGCCGAAGATGCTCGACGGCATGCCCAAGGGCTTCGAGTCAGCCATGACGGCGCTCCCGTCCGCCCAGATCGGTGATCTCTACCACGCCAACAACCAGAAGATGCTGAACGAGGTCTTCGGCCCGAACCTGGACAACCTCTTCCGCAACAAGATGACGCCCGACGAGGCCGCAGCCAAGATCCAGGCGGACGCCACCGCCCTCCTGTAGCCGCCTCCACTTCGTCCCGACCCGGAACGCGGGTCGGGATGCGGGTCAGGCCGCGAGGACCTGGGCGATCGGGGTGTGCGCGTGACCCCAGGCCTCGGCCACCGGGCCGCTGGTCAGGGCGCCGTCGACGGTGGAAAGCCCGCGGGCCAGCGTCGGGTCGGCGGCGAGGGCTGCGCGCCAGCCGGCGTCCGCGATGCGCGTGACGTAGGGCAGCGTCGCGTTGGTCAGCGCGTAGGTGGACGTGACCGGCACAGCGCCGGGCATGTTCGCCACCGCGTAGAAGACCGCGTCATGGACGGCGTAGGTGGGGTCGGCATGTGTGGTCGCGTGGGTGTCGGCGAAGCAGCCGCCCTGGTCGACGGCGATATCGACGAAGATCGCGCCCTTCTTGGCCACGGCGACCATGGCGTTGGTGACCAGCTTCGGCGCACGGGCGCCCGGCACCAGCACGGAGCCGATCACCAGGTCGGCGTCGCGGATCGCGGCCTCGATGGCGTAGGCGGTGGACATCTGCGTCTTCACCTGGCCGCCGAACTCGGAGTCGAGCTGCACCAGCCGGTCGGTGCTGATGTCGAGGATGGTCACGTCCGCGCGCAGGCCGTGGGCAATTTGTGCCGCGTTGAGGCCGGCCACGCCACCGCCGATGACGACGACCTTGCCGGGGGCGACACCGGGGACCCCGGGCAGCAGGACGCCGTTGCCGCCGGAGTGCTTGAGCAATGCGCTCGCGCCGGCCAGCACGGACAGCCGGCCGGCAACCTCGCTCATCGGACGCAGCAGCGGCAGCGCGCCGGTGTCGGTCTGGACGGTTTCGTAAGCGATCGCCGTCGTGCCGGAGGCGAGCAGCGCGTTGGTCTGGGCCTGGTCGGCTGCCAGGTGCAGGTAGGTGAACAGCACCTGGTCGGGGCGCAGGAAGCCATACTCCGAAGCGATCGGCTCCTTGACCTTCAGCAGCAGATCCGCGTCGCCCCACACGTCAGCGGCGGTGCCGACGATCGTTGCACCGGCGGTGCGGAAGTCGTCGTCGGAGATCGCGGAACCGGTACCGGCGGCGGCCTGCACGAGGACCTGGTGACCGCGCTGGGTGAGGTGGTGGACACCGGCCGGGGTGATGGCCACCCGGTTCTCCTGGCTCTTGATCTCTGTGGGGACGCCGATCTTCATTGTTGCTGCCTCTCGCTGTGGTGGCAGCAGTCTGCAGAACGCGCCGCGTCCAGCGCCTCCCGGCGAAACACACTCGAAAGAATCCTCGGCTAGCCTGAAATGTATGACCGGCGAGAGTGTTACGGGAGGCCGAAAACGGCCGAAGAATCCGCGAGGACTCGACTCCGTCGACCGCCGGCTCCTGCAGCTGCTGATGCGCAACGGCCGGCTCTCGAACAGCCGCCTCGCGCAGGGTGCGAACGTCGCGGAGTCGACCGCGCACACCCGGGTGGCGGCCATGGTGGAGACCGGCGTGATCCGCGGGTTCCGGACGGAGGTCGACCTCGCGGCAGTAGGGTGCCCGATCCAGGCCATGATCCTCGTACGGCTGCAGGACAGTGCCCGTCCCCGCCTGCGGGAGGAGGCCCACCGGCTGTCGACCTGCCCGGGAGTGCTCGAGGTGTTCTTCCTCGCCGGACAGTACGACCTCGCCGTCCGGGTGGCTGCGGCCAACACCAGCGAGCTGCGCGACTTCGTCGTCAATGAACTCAGCCGGCAGCCGGGGACAGCCGGCACCGAGACCTGCCTGATCCTCGAGGACGTCCGCGGCGAGGACCCCCCGCTCGGCGCCTGACACC
>JBBRIY010000037.1:0-12854 GCA_038220215.1 Propionibacteriales bacterium | reverse complement strand
GAGGGCACGATGGTCGAGGTCGAGGCGGCGATCAGCAGTGGCCTGCCGAAGACCATCATGGTCGGCCTTCCGGACGCCGCCCTGTACGAGGCGCGGGACCGGTGTCGCGCGGCGATGGCTTCTGCCCGGTTCGGGTGGCCGTCGGACCCCGTGACGATCAACCTCTCACCGGCCACCCTGCCCAAGGCCGGTTCCCACTACGACCTCGCGATCGCTGCAGCCGTGGCCGCTGCCGCACGGCGCTTCGACCCGGCGGCGCTGGAAGGCATGGCGCTGTTCGGCGAACTCGGGCTCGACGGGCGCGTCCGGACGGTGCGGGGGTTACTGCCGGCCCTTCTTGCTGTCGTCCGACGCGGTTTCGGACGGGTGATCGTTCCTGCGGGCCAACTTCGCGAAGCGGCGCTGGTCGAAGGTCTGGGTATCGCCGGTGCTGCCGACCTCGCCGACCTGTTCGACATTCTGCGCGGCGGCCCGGGTGCGGTCGCGCCTCCGCCAGCGGTACCTGAGGAGCCAGCAGGACCACCGTTGGACCTCGCCGACGTGGTCGGCCAGGAGGAGGGCAAGTGGGCCATCGAGGTGGCTGCAGCAGGGCGCCACCACCTGTTCCTGCACGGACCTCCGGGGGTGGGCAAAACGTTGCTGGCCGAGCGCCTGCCGGGACTGTTGCCCGACCTCGAACCGTCAGAGGCCCTGGAGGTGTCAGCTGTCCACTCCCTCGCCGGACTCACCCTCGATGGCGGTCTCGTGCGCCGTCCGCCGTACGCCGACCCGCACCACTCGGCCTCCGTGGCGAGCCTGGTGGGTGGCGGCGCCAGGATCGCGCAGCCGGGGGCGGTGTCGCGGGCGCACCGTGGGGTCCTGTTCCTCGACGAGGCACCCGAATTCTCGCCCCGGGTGATGGAGGCGTTGCGGGTTCCACTGGAGTCGGGCCGCATCGTGCTGGGCAGGGCGGTGGCGACGGCGACCTACCCGGCGAGCTTCCAGTTGGTGCTTGCGGCCAACCCGTGCCCGTGCGGCCAGGCCGGCGTCCCCGACGGGAACTGCCGCTGCGCGCCGATGGCTGTGCGTCGCTATGCCACCCGGATCTCCGGGCCGATCCTCGACCGGATCGACATCCACCAGCAGCTGCGCCAGGTGCGGACTGCGTTGCTCGGGGCCCACCACCCGGCGAGCGAGTCCAGTGGCGTGGTGGCCGAGCGGGTGCGCGCCGCTCGGGACCGCCAGCGCGACCGCCTCGGGCCCAGCGGCTGGCGGACGAACGGGGAGGTGCCTGGCCCCGCACTGCGCAAGCGTCTTCCCCTGCCCGACGGTTCGGAACTGCTCGACGCTGCCGTTGCCCGCGGTCGCCTGTCGGCTCGCGGCGTCGACAAGGTGCTCCGGCTCGCGTGGACGGTCGCCGACCTCGCTGGCGTCGCCCGTCCGACACGGGAGCACCTGCACACGGCCCTAGCGATGCGGCGCGGCGAGGCGGTGGGGTCGTGATGCAGGAGCGGGACGCCCGGATGTGCCTGGCGGCCGTCGTCGAGCCCGGCCATCCCGCTGTCGCAGAGGCTGTCGCCGAATATGGCGCAGCGCAGGTGTGGGCCAGCCTGACAAGGCCCGGATCGGAACTGCCGCTGGGCCTGCGCGCACGGGCGGTGAAGCCGGTGGAGTTGCGCGACCGGACCCGTGCGGAGCGGTTACGGTTCGTGGTCCCGGGCGACGACGAGTGGCCGGCGCCCCTGGCCGACCTGGCGGGCTGCGAGCCGGTCAACCAGCTCTCCGGCGAACCGCTGGGGCTCTGGCTCAGCGGCTCCGGAGACCTGGCGCAACTGGCTGCACGATCGGTGGCCATCGTCGGTTCCCGCGCGTCCACGCCGTACGGTGACACGGTCGCAGCCGAGCTTGCGGCCGAGCTCTCGGAGTCCGGCCGGTCGGTGCTCTCCGGCGGCGCCTACGGCATCGACGCTGCGGCTCACCGCGGCTGCCTCGCCGGCCGCACCCCGACGGTTGCCGTGATGGCCGGTGGGCTCGACCAGCCCTATCCGGCGGGGCACCGCCCGCTGTTCGAGCGAATCACTGAACGTGGCGTCCTGGTCAGCGAACTGGCTCCCGGAGAGCACCCGACGAGGGTGCGCTTCCTCGCAAGGAACCGCCTGATCGCTGCCCTCACCCCTGGCACGGTGCTCGTGGAGGCCGCCGCCCGCTCGGGCGCCCGCAACACCGTCACCTGGGCGAACGTGCTCGGGCGCGTCGTGATGGCCGTGCCGGGGCCGGTGACCAGTGCGACGTCGGTGACACCCCACCTGCTGATCAGGGACTCGGAGGCGATCCTCGTCGCCAGGGCCAGTGACGTCCTCGAGCTCCTCTCCCCACTGGGTTGGGCCAACCCGCGTCCGCCGTCGGAACGACGGGCAACCGATGAACTGAGCCAGGACGAGCTGCGGGTGTTCGAGGCCGTCCCAGGAAGGGGCAGCCTCGGCGCGGGCGACCTGGCCCTGAAGGCGGGCGTCGCCCTCCCGACCTGCCTCGCCCTCCTCGACCAGCTGGCCGACCAGGGTTTCCTCGTGCAGAACGTGCTCGGGCAGTGGCAACTCCCACCACGAGGTCAGCGTGCCCGGTAGGCCTCGAGCAGGCGCAGCCAGACCTCGCTGGCCGTCGGGTAGGAAGGGACGGCGTGCCATAGCTGCCGGGGAGTCAGGTGCCCGACGATCGCCACCGTCGCTGCGTGCAGCAGCTCGGCCACCTCCGTGCCGGCGAAGGTTGCGCCGAGGAGGCTGCCGCCCCCGGCCGCGAACACGAGCTTGGCGGTGCCGCCCGCGTCATCCCGCAGCAGGACTGTGCCGGAAGCGCTGGTCAGGTCGACCTCGACGCACTCCACCTCGATGCCCTGCGCCGCGGCCTCGGCCTCGGTGATCCCGACCGAGGCGACCTGCGGGTCGGTGAAGACCACCTGCGGCACCGGCACGTCGTCAGGCACCAGCGGGTCGGGTAGACCGTCCGCGCGGGCGGCGATCAGGTCGCCCACCAGGCGGGCCTTGTACTTGCCCCAATGGGTCAGCGGCGCCTGGCCGCCGACATCACCGACCACGTGCAGCCAGTCGGGCCGGGCTGCCGGGTCGGCGAAGTCGGACGCGGACAGCCCGATGCTGTCGAGGCCGAGCTGGTCGGTCGCCGGCTTGCGGCCGGTGGCCACCAGCACCTCGGCGAACTCTTCCTCCGTGCCGCCGATGGTGAGCGTCACCGGGCCGCCGTGCACCTTGCCGAGTCCGGTCTCGGCTGCACCGTCGCGCCGGGCGGCGGTGACCTGCGCGCCGAACCGCACGTCGACGCCGGCCGTGCGCAGACCGTCCGCGACGAGGTCGGCAGCGAAACGCTCGAACCGGTCCAGGAGCCGGTCGCCGCGCACCAGCAGGGTCACCGTCGCGCCGAGGGCCACCAGCCAGTGGCAGGCCTCCACCGACACCACGCCGCCACCGATCACGGCGATCGAGGTGGGCACCTCCACGATGCCGGTGGCGTCGCGCGAACCCCAGGGCTTCACGGCGGCGTAGACGTCCGGGATCACCGGGCTCGACCCGGTGGCGACCACGACGGCGAGCCGTGCCTCGACTTCGCGCGTGCCGTCGCCCGAAGTGATCAGCACGCGCCGTTCGCCGACCAGTTTGCCGGTGCCGCGCGCGATGTCGATGCCGGCGCCCTGCGCCCACTTCTCCTGGCCGGCGTCGCTGTAGTCCGACACCCAGTAGTCGCGGCGGGCGAGGAGTGCTGCCACGTCCAGCGGGATGTCGGCCGGAAGTCCCCCGAGGTGCTGGGCGGTTGCCCGGACCTCGATCGGGCGCAGCAGCGCCTTGCTCGGAATGCAGGCGTAGTAGGAGCACTCGCCGCCCACCAGTTCCCGCTCCACCATCAGGGCGGTGCGGGAGGAATCGCGGGTCGCGTAGTCCGCGGCGTTCTCCCCGGCCGGCCCGGCCCCGATCACCACAACGTCATAGGTCTGTGCGCTCATTCGCCCAGTGTCCCCGAGGTCACAATCCGGCAACAGTTGGTCGTCCAGCAGCAATTCCCGCAACGTCTGCGGTTACCGCGCCGTGGGTAGGTCATGAGCACCTTGCGAACCCTCGGCCTCGTGGCCATCCTCCCCTTCGTCCTTGCCGTCGGCGGCTGCTCAGCCGGCAGTAGCGCCCAACCAGCGGCAGGCAGCGCCGCGCAGGCGGACGGTCGTGCCGCCGACGGCGCTCTCGAGGACGCCTCCGCGCCGGATGCGAAGCCCGGTGAGGGCGGCGGCTTCACCAGCAACGTGCAGGCGAAGATCGCCCGGAACGCCAGTGCGGCGATCACCGTTGCGGATGTCGAGATCGCGGCGACAAGGGTTCGAGCGCTCGCCGCGGCCGTGGGTGGTGTGGTGACAATGGAGAACCTGGTGACCCGGGTCGACCCGCAGGGCATCATCGCCCCGACCGCGATCTCGACCATGGTGATCTCGGTGCCGGCGGACGTACTCGACAGCACTCTCGAACAGCTGAAGACGCTCGGCACGATCACCAGCCGGGACATCTCCAGCGACGACGTGACCACGCAGGTCGCCGACGTGGCGGCGCGGGTCAGAGCGCTCGAAGGTTCGATCGCACGGCTCAACGAGCTCTCGAAGAAGGCGGGGACGATCAGCCAGCTGACCGAACTCGAAGCCGAGCTGTCGAATCGCATCGAGGAGCGCGATTCCATGGTCGCCCAGCAGAAATCACTGGCCGGACGCGTGGCACAGTCTCCGATCACCCTCACGCTGCAAACCGCGCTGCCCGCCGTCGTCGAGCCGGAGATCCCCGGCTTCCTCTCCGGGCTGGCTGCGGGCTGGAACGCCCTCGTGACAAGCAGTCGCGTACTGCTCACCGTCGTGGGGGCTGTGCTCCCGTTCCTCGTCCTCGTCGCAGTCATCGGGATCCCCGTGCTGATGTGGCGACGTCGCGCCCACAGAGCCCCGCTGACGGGCGAGACAGTCAAGGTCTCGACGCCCACCCCTCCGGAGGCCGAGGAGTGAAGTCACCCGAAGGGGGGACAGACGGGCAGGAACGCCACTGCCTAGGATTTCTCCTGCAGGGGGGAGCAGGCGCTACTGGTTGCGAGGCCGAAGAGGCTGGCAGCGACTGACCTGAGGATTACCAGATCGCAGCAGACCTGAATGCGGCGGACGGGCCCATGGCCCGTCCGCCGCATTGTCGTTGCCCTCAGCCGACGCCTGCGGTGTCCACCAGGCCTGCGTCGACCAGCCTCGTTCCGGAGAACACTCCGACGGCCACGTCGCCCGACGTGATCCTCGGCAACTGCCGGACGGTGCTCCGGTCCACCCGCAGGGCCAGGTAGCCGCTCAGGCCGGGGTCAGCCTGGACGACGGCGGCTGGCAGGCCGGCGGGGTCGAGGCTCAACCGGGCGGACCGGCCCCCGGTGATGGCTTCGGCGTCCACCGCGAGTGCACCGTCGGCGCCCCAGTAGAGCCGGAACTCCGCGAACCGCGGCTCCAGGTCACCCAGGGCATCAGCAGGCCACGCGATCAGGTCCGGCGCCACCCAGACGCCCCGATCCGGTGTGAGCGCCGGTGCGGTGTTCGCCCGGGTGACCGACGTACTCACCTGGTGGGTGGTTCGGTTGTAGGTGACGCGAACGACCAGTCCGTCCGCGGGAACGGTGACCGCCACATCACTGTTGGCGCCCTGGGGGTACCAGCTGCCCTCGTCGGTTGCGAAGTCCTCCGCAATCTTGAACGTGTAGTCACCGGCCGGCAGCAGGCTCGTCGCCCAGGTGTAGGTGGAGTCGCCATCCGGGTCCTGCAACCACGGGCGCATGCACGCCGGTGCCTTGTCCGTCGCGCACCCCAGTTCGGTGTTCCACGTTCCGGGTGCCGTGATCAGCGGGCCGTGGGTGTCGGTGGTGGCGTAGTGCGTGCGGTGGTCGTAGAAGAACCGGACGGTGCCGGGGTTGGTGTAGGAGATGTTGCTGCCGTTGGGCACGCCGGCGTCCCCGTAGTTCTCGTCCCAGGAGCCGTTGATCGCGGCCTTGAACGCGTAATTGCCCGCAGGCAGGGTGTCGTACGTCGCCTTCCAGATCTGGTCGGCCGGGTCATAGGTGAGCTGGGCCTGGGTGCAGGCCGGATCCCAGTCGCCGCCGCAGCCCATCTCGCTGTTGTGGTCACCCGGCACCGTGACCTTGTCCGGCTGGGTGATCGCCCCGACGGTCCCGTCCTCGCCACCGGTGGCTTCCGGCTTCCCTGTCACTCCGTAGGTGGCGTCGGCCGAAATCCGGCCCGCCGCGTCCCGCACGACCGTCCGGTACTCCAGCAGCGTTCCGTCCGGGTAGTCCGACACGTCATGGAAGACCCGGTACGGGGCGCTGTCATCGGTGCCGAGCGGCTGCCACTTCGACGTCCCGACAGCGCGGGAGAAGAAGCTGGCCTGCGCGAAGGTATTCGTGTTCAGGGTCGCGCCGATCTCGGCGCGGCCGGCCAGGATCCCGCCCTCCTGGGGCACCGTCATGGTCACCACCGGAGGCCGATGTCCGCGGTCGACCCGGGTACGGGCCTTGTACACCACCGCAGACATCGCGGGCACGCGGACACTGACGCGTCCCTCGGCGTTGCTGCGCAAGGAGCGGTCAGCGCCGTAGAGCGGCTGGAACCGCTCGTTGGCGTTGAAGGTGGCGAAGCTCGCCGTCTTCGTCGAGTCGGCGTTGTTCAGGGCCACGACGTACTCGATGCCGCTGCGCCGGTCGACCCGCGAGAACGCGTAGACCCCTGCGCCGCTGGACGCATACCGGTGGATCTGGGCCCCGTCGGTGAGGCCGGGGTTCGCCGCCCTCAGGGCTGCCAGCTTGCGGATGAACCGGTAGAGCACCGCATTGGCGTCGAACCTGTCCCGCGAGCCCGATACTCCGCCCAGCACCTCCTCGCTCGCGTAGGACGGCGTCTGCGTTGCGAACATGTCCTGCCGGGCAGCCTTGTCGCCACCGGATCCGATGAAGCCCTGCTCGTCCCCGTAGTAGACGATCGGCTGTCCGCGGGTGAGGTACATCAACGCGTTGGCCAGCTTCACCCGTCGCAGCAGATCGGCGTTCGAGCTGCTCGTTGCGTCCAGCAGGTAGCTCAACCGGCCCATGTCGTGGTTCCCGAGGAAGGTCGGCAACTGGTAGGCGTTGGAGTCGGTGTCGGTGTAGTAGTCGTCGGCGACGAACAGGTCGCGCAGGTTCGTCGTCGGCTTGCCCTGCGCGAAGGCCTGCGCCTGTGCCTGGAAACCGAAGTCGAGGGTAGCCGGCAGCGTGGCTGTGGTCGTGAACGTTGACAGGTAGTCCGGACGGGCGTCGTAGACCTCAGCGAACATGAAGAAATCGCGGTTGCCGACGCGATTCGCCTCCGCCTGGATGGCCGGGGAGAACTTCTGCCAGAACTCGGTGTTCACGTGCTTGACGGTGTCGATGCGGAAGCCGTCAATGCCCAGGTCGACCCACGCCTTGTAGACGTCGATCATGCCGTCCACGACCGTCGGGTTCTCCGTGAACAGATCGTCGAGGCCGACGAAGTCGCCGTACTCACTGGACTCCCCGGCAAAAGTGGAGTCGCCACGGTTGTGGTAGAGCGTTCGGTCGTTCAGCCAGGCCGGCACCTTGACGGTTGCGTCCGCCGGGGTGTTGAAGACCGGGTGGTAAGGGAACGAGGTGTCGACGTCGAGGGCGGGGAAGTCGTCGGAGCCTGCGACCTCCTGGGGGTTGAACACCTGTCCCGTCGCCGTCTTGTACGGCTGGTCCGCTGTCGAGACGTAGCTGTAGGTCTTCTCGGAGTAGTCGATGATGTCGGCCGTGTGGTTGGTGATGATGTCGAAGAAGACCTTCATGCCCTTCGCATGTGCGCGCCTGATGAGCCGCTGCATATCGGCATTGGTGCCCAGGTGCGGGTCGATCTGGGTGAAGTCGGTGATCCAGTAGCCGTGGTACCCGGCGCTCTCGGTGCCGGGCGTCCCCTGGACGGGGCGGTTCTTGAACGCGGGGGTGAGCCAGATCGCGGTCGTGCCCAGGTTCTTGATGTAGTCGAGCTTGCCGATCAGGCCCTTCAGGTCGCCGCCATGGTAGAAGCCGTTGTCGGTCGGGTCGTAGCCGGTGGCAAGGCGCGAGCCGGTCAGTCCGCCGCGGTCGTTGGACCGGTCACCGTTGGCGAACCGGTCGGCCATCACGAAGTAGTACCGCTCGCCGGTGAGCGGCTGGCGCAGCGAGTTGGTCGCCAGCCACCGGTCGGCGGGTGTGGTGCCGGTAGGCAGGCTTGCCGGACGGACCTTCGTGACGTGGGTGATGGCGTCGAAGCTGAAGACCAGGCTGGCCGGTCCCACCAGGTTCAGCGGGATGTTCGATCCCTTCAGCACCCCGCCGGCGCCGTAGTCGACGTCCCAGGTGTCGTTGAGGGCGACCTTGTACTCGTACGCGCCGGTCGGCAGGTCGAAGGCCGCCTCCCAGGTGTCGCTGGCGCCGAGCTGGACGAGGTGGGTGTCCGCGCAGTCCGGCGCCCAGTCCCCGGGGCAGCCCAATTCGTTCTGCAGGCTGCCGACCAGGGTCACCGAAGTGGTCTCGGCTCGCGCCGTGGGCAGGGGGCCGGTTGCCAGGAAAGTGCCGGCAAGTGCCGCGCACAGCAGGACAAGGACAGGTCGACGCATTCGACGCTCCTTCGCGATCGAGTGGGGCCGAGGCCACGTTCCGGGGTGATTCGCAGCACCCTAAGGCGCGCCCAGGGGATCGGGAAGGGCAATTAGGCGCCCAGGCGCCTCCGCAGCAGGTGCTCCAGCGGGCCTCTCAGAAAAAGTGCCAACAGGCTCCAGAAGCCGGCGCCGGGAACCGTGAGGGCGAGAACGAGGGCCAGCGCGAACATGATGCTGTTGGCGAGGGCCGGGGCCAGATCGCTGCGGGGCCGGCGGCGCTGGTCGCCGAGCAGTTCCGGTCGGCGCAGCAGGATGAGCTGCATGCCGGCCATGATCAGGCTGGTGGCGAGCATGGTGCCGATGTACAGCGCGAGCTGCAGGGGGTCGGTTTCCATCGCCCCGATCATGGCCGTCGTCACCGGCAGGGCGACGATGCTGAACATCCACAGACCATTAAGCCAGAACAGGCCGGAACCCTGGTGCTCGACGCCCGTCAGCAGGCGATCGTGGCCGCGCCAGAACAGCAGGATGATGAAGAAGCTCAGGCAGAAGCTGGCGAGTTGCCCGGCATTCTCCGCGAGGAACTCGGCGGTGTTCAGCCCGACGTGGGCGGCCTCTGCGACCGATTCCAGCAGCGGCAGGATCAGCAGCGTCATCGCGATGGCGACGACAGCATCGGTGAAGAAGATCATGCGCTCGAGGGGGCGCAGGTCGCTGATTGTTGGCATGGTCAGCCCGCCGCCGGGACGGCCCGCCGTGGCGCCAACCGCCACCACAGCACGCCCGCAACAGCGACCTGGGCGGCCACGACCGTCCAGAAGACTGCGGGCGCAGCGGTCAGCACACCGGTGGCTGCGAAGGTGACGTCGATGACGCCGTGGTAGATCGCGCACACCAGCACGGAGCCGCCGGTGCGGTCATTGAGCCAACCCAGCACGACGGCTGTCGCGACGGTGAGCACGAAGAAGCCGACGAACGGCAGCCCGGCCTGGAACGACCCGGCGATGGCGAACAGGGGCAGGTGCCACAAGGCCCACAGCACGCCGACGACCAGCGATGCAGGGGCCGGGTCGAGCCACAACTGGATGCGTGGGAGGGCAAATCCACGCCACATGGCCTCCTCCGTCAGCCAGAACAGCCCGATCTCGACCAGCAGTGACAGCGGCACTTGGCCTAGTGGCAGGACGTCGGACGGGGTGGCGACGGCTGCCGCCCGTGCGACCAGGGCGATCAGGGCAGGAATCCCGGCGGCAAGGAGCACCGCAAACCCGTACCAGCGCCAGCCCACCCGCCAGCGGAGGATGCGGCCCACCAGGTCCGCCAGTCCCGCCCTGCCCCCACCGGCCGCAGCGCCGACGAGGAAGGCCAGCGGGAGGCCGATCCAGAACGCGAGGGACTGAGGCACGTGCCAGGTGAGGACGCCGCGCTGCTCCGCGATCAGGGTGCCCCAGACGGTCCAGGGCACCGCGAAGGCCAACAGGTAGCCGAGCACGAGAGAGCGGACAGGATGGCGGGCTGCGGCGAGCGGAATCGGGGCCATGCAGCGAAGCTAATCCCGGTTGGTCCTCCGCGAGAATCAGCAGAAATGTGGCCCGTCGGTGCGGTGTCGGACCCGGGGAATAGTGTGACCCGGTGCGGAAACTGACGGTGGCCCAGGGAACAGCCTTGAGCGCCGGCGCCGTGCTCGGAACCGGGATCATCTCGATGCCTGCCCTCGTCGACGCGATCGCCGGTCCGGCTGCGCTGGTGGCCTGGCTGGCGCTCGTCCTGTTGTCGGCTCCGCTGGCCTGGACCTTCGGCGAGCTCGGCGCGCGCTTTCCCGACGGCGGCGGCGTGTCCAGCTACGTCCGACTCGCCTTCGGGACCCGGGCGGCGGACGCCGTCGGCTGGATCTTCTTCACCGCCGTCCCCCTGGGGGCGCCGGTGGCCTCCTCGTTTGCCGGGGGCTACGTCGCCGACGTGCTCGGTGGGGGTGCCACGACCCGCTTCCTTACCTTCCTGTTCATCGTTGGCGTGGTGTTCGGCATGAATTGGCTTGGCCTCCACATCTCCGGACGTGCCCAGCTCATCCTCACGGCCACCCTCGCAGCGCTCCTGCTCGCCACCGTCTTCGCAGCGCTGCCGCACGCACGGATGGAGAACCTCACCCCCTTCACCCCGCACGGCTGGCCGGCTGTCGGCACGGCAGCAGCGCTCCTGGTGTGGGCCTTCGCCGGCTGGGAGGCGATGTCGTCACTCTCCCCCGACTACGCGGACCCGCGCCGTGACGTGCCGAAGGCCACGATGCTGGCGGTCGTCATCGTCGGCGTCCTCTACCTTTCGGTGGCGTTCGTGAGCGTACTGGTGCTCGGACCCGGCCTGGCAGCGAGCCAGGCGCCGCTGGCCGACCTGCTGGCTGTCGGCGTGGGCGGGCCGGTGCGTCCGGTCGTCGCCGTGGTGTCGGTGCTGCTGACGGTGGGCGCGGTGAACGCCTACATCGCCGGCGCCTCACGGCTCGGGTTCGCCCTGGCGCAGGAGGGTGCCCTGCCGTATCGGGCCTTCGGTTCGGTACGGCGGTCGCTGGTGATCGTGGTCGCGGGGGCGATCGCGGGAGCCGTCCTGCCGATCGCCCAGCACACGCTGCTGCTCCTGGTGACCGGTGGCCTGACCCTCGTCTACGTGATCGGGACCGCCGCTGCCGTCAAGTTGCTCCCTGGACGTGGGGAGAAGACGGTCGCAGCCTTCGCCTTCTGCTGCGTCTGCGGGTTGCTGTGGCTCACTGGCTGGCCCGCGCTGCTCAGCCTCGGCGTCGCTGCCGCTGCGATCGCCTACCGGCTCTGGCGCGACCACGTGCGGCTGGTTGCCAAGCTCTGAGCTTCAGCATCCCGCGAGCTGCAACCGGGTGGCGCCGTCCGTCATGATCTGGTGGGTGACCGGCCCGGCAGCGCCGCGGAGGTGCTCGCGTGCTGCGTTGTAGCAGCCGACCCACGCGCTGGTTGCCCAGGCCACCTCGACCTCCTCTTCGGTGAGGGCCCGTCCACTCTCGGACTGGTAGGCCGACAGCACCCGGCGCCCCAGCGCGACGGGTGCCATGCGGCTCTCGTCAGGCAACTCGTTGAAGTTGGCGGCGAGGCAGCCAACGAGCACCGCCTCGGGTCGGCCGGTGAACTCCTCCCAGCCGTGGACGATCGCCGACGGCACGCCGGCCGCACCCTCGAGCCAGCGGATGTGGACGCCGTTGAGCTCCCCGTGGCCGACGACGTCCGGCAGGGCAGAGGACAGCAGGCGCCGCTTGGCTGTCTCCGCGGTCGCGGCCAGGCCGGGTGGCAGGTCGCGCAGGACCCGCTCGGGATCCCAGGCAGGGTTGGGGACGGGCGCCCACAGCCGGTCAGCATGGCCGTGGTCGTACGCCAGCCACGGCGACGGGGGAGCGAGGCGCGACGGGTCGAGCGCGGCACAGGCCATGACGAGACGGGCAAGGAGCCGGCCGTAGGAGCCCGCGGGATCATCGTTCGGCCAGACGGCCCCGTCGGACCGCCACCGCTCAGCCGTGACGACCATGCCGGGGGAGTCCCCGATCGGCTCCGGACCGGCAAGCAGGGCTGGGCAGTCGATGCCATGCTCCTGCACCAGGCGGTGGGCTGCGTCGCAGGCGGCGATCCGGATCGAGTCCGGGCGCATCTTGACCGCCACCACCGCGCCGTCGGACAGTTCGAAGCCCCACAGCTGCGAAGCGGGAGCGGCCGTGATGAAACTGTGCACGGGGTGCGCGCCGAGGTGGCGCAGGCACCAGTCTGCGATGGCGCCAGCCGGTTCCGACCCGGCGGGGGTGGCTGACATGACAGCGAGACTATCCGCGCGGACTGCGACCCCGCGGGCTTGCTAAGAGAATCAAGTATCGCTAATAATGCTGAGTGTGGCCTTGAGTCCTCGCGAGAAGGAGATCCTCGCACTGTTACGCGCGCAGCCGATGCTGGATGCCGCAGGGCTCGCCCGCAGCCTCGGGACAAGCAAGGGAGCTGTCGCGGTTGCGCTGTCCTCCCTCACCCAGAAGGGCGAGGTCATCGGCCGTGGATACGTGCTGCGGGGCGAGCCGTGGGCGGTGGTCGTCGGCGGGGCGGCCTGGGACATCAAGGCCAGCAGCCTCGCTGCGGCGCGACTGCACACCTCGAACCCCGGGACGGTGAGCCGCACCCCCGGCGGAGTGGGACGGAACATCGCCGAGGT
>JBBRIY010000036.1:0-12939 GCA_038220215.1 Propionibacteriales bacterium | reverse complement strand
GCGGGCCAGCAGGCCGGTCCCGACCACCTCGACCGGCTGACCGAACGGATCCATCCCGGAGCACACCGCGTGATCCGGTCGCCCCAACTGCTGGAACGCACCGGGCAGCGAGAGACAACCTTCAGAAGCGATCTCGAAACTTCGGTCGTTGCCCACGGGGAGGCTGACCGTGGGGTTGCAGACCGCGCCGTAGTGGACGACCTCATTCTCATCGGGGCAGCCGTAGGTGAACACGGCGAGATCGACGCCCACCTGGGTGGCTGCCAGCCCGACCCCCTGGGACGCCTCCATGGTCGCGAACATGTCGCGCACCAGGGTCTGCAGGTCCTCGTCGAATGCCGTCACCGCTCGCGTGCGGGCATGCATGACCGCAGCTCCCCACCTGGTCATGGGTAGAACCCTGCCGCCGTCCATCAAATCCTCAAGAGTCATCGTCACTTCTGCCGCTCGGTTTGCGCTCATGGTAGATCCGGCCGCGGCCGCGATCCGACCAGAGCGCGCTCATGGTCAGGCGCGTAGCACGTCAGAATTGCACCGTCACAATTGCACTTCCGCTTCCCGTCCCGGGCGGTACTTGGTCAGCCAGGCGAACAGCCCGATCCCGGCGACGCAGATCAGCATGGCGACGGCCTCGTTGAAGCGGATCGGCCCGAAGGTGTCGTAGGAGTAGTCGAGCCGGATGTGTTCGGTGAACGTCCGGCCGAAACCGTACAGCGCGATGTAGAGCGCGAAGACCTTGCCCCGACCAAGGGTGAATTTCTTGTCGGCCCACAACAGGATGCCGGCCACCAGCAGATTCCAGAGGGACTCGTAGGCGAACGTCGGATGAAAGGTGGCGTACTGCTCGAACCCCGGAACCCGGTGGGCCAGGTCAATCTCCAACCCCCACGGCAGGTCGGTCGGCATGCCGTACAGCTCCTGGTTGAACCAGTTGCCGAAACGGCCGAACGCCTGGCCGATCGCGATCCCGGGGGCCAGGGCGTCGGCGAACGCTGCGAAGACCACCTTTTCTCGCCGGGCGACGAGCCAGGCCGCCAGGGCACCGGCGCCGATCGCACCGTAGATGGCGATGCCGCCCTCCCAGATGAACAACACACTCCACGGGTTGATCCCCGGTGCGAAGTAGTCACCCAGGTGCGTGAGGACGTGGTACGTCCGGGCCCCGACGATGCCAAAGGGAAGGGCCCACAGCAGGATCCTCTCGAAGCTCTCCTCCCGACCGCCGCGCGCCTTCCAGCGGCGAAGGCCGAGAATCCAGGCAGCGATAATCCCGGTGATCAGGCACAGGGCATAGAAGTGGATCGTCAGTGGCCCGATCTGAAAACTGCTGATCGACGGGCTCGGAATGAACAAGGTCACGGCACCATCTTTACTCCCCGGACGCGCTCCGGTCTAAATGGCGGCAGCTTGCGGAAGGCGCGCGGTGAAGGTCGCACCCGCGCCGAGGCCTCCGCTCGCCGCGGTCAGGTCGCCACCGTGGGCCCGGACAATGCCGCGGGAAATGGTCAACCCGATCCCGGTGCCCGAGTCGGTCGTGGGGTTCGTCCGGGCGCGCACGCGGTAGAAACGCTCGAACACTCGCGGCAGGTCCGCCGGCGCCAGTCCCTCACCGGTGTCGGCGACGGCGACGTCCACCCAGGCGCCCGCGCGGGCACAGGTGACCGTGACGGCTCCCCCCGCCGGCGTGGCCCTGATGGCGTTGCCGACGAGATTGGTCACCACCTGGCCGATCCGGTCCGCGTCGACATCGCCCATGAGCGGAACCGGGCCGCAATCCACCGTGAGTGCCAGCTCGGCATCCTGGACCTGCGGACGCAGCCGCTCCGCCGCTGAGGCCACCACCTGCCGGACGTCGACGCGGGCCATGGTGAGCTGGAGCCTGCCCTCCTCGGCGCGCGACAGCGCGGAAAGGTCATCGGCGAGACGCCGGAGTCGCCGGCTCTCCTCCCCCACCTGGCCCAGGGACACGGTGTCCGTGGGCAGGACGCCGTCGATCATGCCCTCGACATAGCCATCGATGACAGTGAGCGGCGTCCGCATCTCGTGTGCCACCTCCCCGAGGAGCCGCAGGCGGCGCGCCTCGGTCTCCGCGAGGGTGCGGCCCAGGCTGTTCACGTCATTGGCGAGGTCGGCCAGTTCGGCCTCCTTCGGCACCGGGATCGCCGTGTCGTAGTGGCCGTCAGCGATCCGGTGGGTCGCGGTGCGCAGGCGTCCCAACGGACGGATCAGTCGCCACGCCGCGATCATGCCGAAGATCGCCGCCACCGCGGCGCCGACGAGGGCCCCGATCAGCAAGGCCTGGTCGACGGCCGTGGCGAATTGCTCGCGCAGCCCGGTGTTCTGCCCCATGCCCTGCCCTGGGCCGCGGGGACCTCCGGGCTGGGCCCGCCGCAGGGTCTCGTCGAAGAGGGCAGGTGCGAGCTGGCGCACGATGACGAAGGTGGCCAGCGCACCAAGGAGGGCGACGAGAAGGTGGGAGAGGACGAGGCGCACCGACAGCCGGTTCATGAGGACGGCTTCTTGAGGAACTTGTAGCCGACGCCACGCACGGTGGCGATGATCTGCGGGTTGGTGGCGTCGTCGCCGAGGGCGGCCCGCATGCCCCGGATGTGAACGTCTACGACCCGCTCGTCGCCGTAGAAGTCGTAGCCCCACACGTCCTCGAGGAGCTGGGCACGCGAGAACACCCTGCCCGGCGCGGACGCGAGGGCCACCAGGAGGTCGAATTCGAGCGCGGAAAGCGTGACCGGACCGGCATCCGTGGAGATCTCGCGTCGCTCCGGATCGATCACCAGATCCTCGAACGTCAACCCGCCGTCCTTGGCCTGGCCCTGCGCGTCGGTCCGGGAGCTGCTGCGGCGCAGCACGGTCTTGACCCGCGCAACCACCTCGCGAGGGCTGAACGGCTTGGTGATGTAGTCGTCGGCTCCGACGCTGAGGCCGATCAGCTTGTCGACCTCCTCCGAGCGCGCCGTGACCAGGATCACGTAGACCTCCGAGGTCGCCCGGATCTTCGCCAGGACGTCCAGTCCACCCAGGTCGGGCAGCCCGATGTCGAGCAGGACGACGTCGAAGGGCCGGGCGCCGCTGCGGGTCAGCTCGCGCAGCGTGTCCGCGCCCGTGCCCACCTCTGCAACCTCGAACCCGTCCGCCTCGAGGTAGGCGCGCAGGACCGTCCTGATCTGCGGCTCGTCGTCGACGATGAGCACTCGTTTCGCCACGGAAACCTCCTGCCGGCACCAGACTAGGGCTGCGGGGGGCGCCGGCGCTGGCGGCCAGGGGGTTGGCGACGAGGCTTCACACAAACCTCACGAAGCAGGTCCCCGGGCAACGCGCACCACCGGTACCCCAACTTGCGATTTCGATACCCCCCCGGGTATCCTTTTGCCAACGACGACGAAGGAGATTGAAGATGTGTAGCCCCGTTACCTGCAGGACCTGTGGCAAGACCACCTGGTCGGGCTGCGGCCAGCACGTCGCCCAGGTCAAGGCCAGGGTGCCCGCGGGCCAGTGGTGCGGCGGGCATGCCCAGTCCGCGCAGCAGCCGACCGTGAAGGCCAGCTCAGGGCTGTTCAAGATCTTCGGCCGGTGATGCGCGCAGGCGTGGCCGCGTCGCTGCTGGCAGCAACCCTCTTCCTCGGCGGCTGCTCGGCCGCCTCGGTCACCGGAACCTCCGGCCCGACGGCAGCAGTTGCGCCGGCTGCCGGGTCCAGCCTGTCACCGGCGGACTTCGCCGCTGCGGCGAAGCTGCCCGACACCGTCCTGCTCGACGTCCGGACACCGTCCGAGTTCGCCGCCGGCCACCTCGCCGGCGCAGTGAATCTCGACGTGCAGTCGGCCGCGTTCCCCCAGGCGGCAGCCGCACTCGATCCGGCGAAGAACTACGCGATCTACTGCCACAGCGGGAATCGCTCCAAGACGGCGATGACGGCGATGGGCCAGGCCGGCTTCAGCCACCTGTTCGACCTTGCCGGCGGCATCACCGCCTGGCAGTCGTCCGGCGGCCAGGTCGTCACAGGTTAGTTTCCAGACGAATCACCAGGAGTAGCAATGACAACCACCATCCTGACCGGAGCCACCTTCGAGGCGACCGTCACTGAGAACCCTGTCGTCCTCGTGGACTTCTGGGCAGCCTGGTGCGGCCCCTGCCGCGCGTTTGCCCCCACCTTCGAGGCGGCGTCGGCAAAGCATGAAGGCATCGTGTTCGGCAAGGTCGACACCGAGGCGGAGCGCGAGCTTTCCCAGGCTGCCCACATCTCCTCCATCCCGACCCTGATGGCCTTCCGCGACGGCATCATGGTCTACAGCCAGCCGGGCGCCCTTCGTCCGGCCGACCTCGACCGGCTCATCGGGGAGGTCCAGGGACTCGACATGGACGCCATCCGCACCCAACTCGCCGCACAGCAGAGCGCCGGCGTCTGATGCCCCTGGATGGGCGCGACCCCGCCGAGCCACCCCTGTTCGGGCCGAACGGGCGCATCCCGACGGTCCAGGCTGTCGCGCTCACCCGCCCCTCCGGCCTCGCCGCCCTGCGCAAGGGATGGCTGCCCCGCCACACGGTGGCGATGGTCGTGCTGAGCCCACTCATCCTCGCTGGCTACACGGCAGCGCTCGGGATCGGGTTCAGCGACCCGGCCTGGGTCGTGCTGGTCGGCGCCATGTCGGTGGTCGCGGCCCTGATCCTCACCACCTACCTGCCACTGCGTGGCGCAGGGCCGGCAGCAGGCTCGTCGTGCACGGTGATGGCAGCCCTGCTGGTGCCGGGCGCCGGCATCCTGCTCAGCCAGGGCTCGGGGATCTTCAGCGGAGTGATCGCGCTCGCCATCCTCGGCATCGGCCTGATGCAGCGCATCTCAGGTACCTCCGCGTGCGGCTAGTGCCGCCCTTCGACCCGCCGGGCCACCCCGCGGCCACGATCCACCTCATTTGAGAAGAGAGAGTCACATGAAGAAGAACATCGGCACTACCGACCGCATGATCCGGATCGCGCTCGCAGCACTCCTCGCCGTCGGCGCCTGGATGGTTGGCTTCGGCACCGTCGGCGGCATCATCCTGGTCGTCCTCGCTGCGGTGATGCTCGTCACCTCGGCGATCGGCTTCTGCCCGCTCTACCTCCCGTTCGGGATCAGCACCAAGAGCCGTCCCGCCAGCAGCTGAACACCAAGCCAGCGGGCGGACGTTGCCCGGCCGCTGGCTGCCTGGCCAGCTACACCCTGATGAAGACAAGAGCGAAGACGACGGTGCCGAGGATCGCCCAGGCCGCGCTCCGCTTGAACCACCACACCAGGACGAAGGTGGCAACGAAGATCAGCCAGGTCTGCCAGCTGATGAGTGAGCCGAGGCCGAACTGGATGGTGATGGCAGCCACCAGTCCGATGAAGCCACACTGGAAGCCGCCCACCACTGCCCGGACGACGCGGTTGCGCTTGAACGCCTCATGCAGGTCGGCCACCAGCACGATCAGGATCGCCGGCGGCAGGAAGATCCCGAACGTCGCAGCGAGTGCGCCGAGCACCCCGCTCACCTTGTAGCCGACGAACCCGGCGGTGATCAGCACCGGCCCGGGAGTCACCTGGCCCAGGGCGATCCCGTCGCGGAACTGCGTGAACGTGAGCCATTGCATCTGGTCGACCACCACGTGCTGGAGCAGTGCCACCGAGGCGAACCCACCCCCGAAGGCCAACAGGCCCACCTGGAAGAACGAGAAGAACAAGGTGCGGGTGTCGGGCTCGATGAGCGTCGCTCCGATGAGCGCGGCGGTCACGACCAGCGGGACGAAACGCGAGAGCGATGTCGACCCGGTCGGTGCACGTTGCTCGACATCGCCGCCGCCCAGGGCCGGCGCGGTGCGCTGGTTCACCCTCCAGAAGAGGGCGACCCCCAGCAGCCCGGATGCGAGGACCAGCCAGATGAGGTTGGTCCTGGCCAGCGAGCCGACGAACGTCGCAGCGGTGATCACCAGGCCGAGGAGGGTTCGCTCGCGTCCGCCGGTGAACACGGCCTTTCCGAGCGAGAGTGTCGCGGTGAGGAGCAGTGCGACGACAAGGGCACCGAGGCCTACGAACAACGGCTGGACAAAGCTCAGCTGCCCGTAGGTGAAGTAGGCCCACGACAGCACGAGGATCGCCACGATGGACGGCGTGAGGAACACCAGCGGGAAGACCAGGGCGCCGAAGTAGCCGTACCGGCGGTAGCCGAAGTAGCTCATCGCCGTCACCCCCGTCGACCCGGGCAGGACCTGGGCGAGGCTCATGGCCTCCAGGAACTCCTCCTCGGTGAACCACGCGCGCTCACTGACGAAGATGGTGCGCAGGTAGGTGAGCGCGGTCGGCCCGCCGTAGCCGATCGTGCCGATGTAGAGGACCTGGCCGAGCATCGACCACAGCGATGGCTGACCGGCCGACGCCTGCGTCCGCTCAACCTCGCTCACCGGGCCACACTAACGCCGAGTGGCTGAGGCTCCCGACATGGGCAACACGGCCGGATCGCCGGCGAGGAAGCTTCGCAGCCGTTCGCGGAACGAGGCCAGCTCGAAGCCGGGCACCACGGACTCCACCTCCTTGAAGGCCGTCGACGGGGCCAGGCCGGCGGCTTCGGGCACACCGATCAACTCGATCACGGTGGCGACCGGAATTCCCAGCCCGTCGGCGGCCTGCTGGAGGGTCATCCAGCCCTTGATGGCATCGACGCTCAGCTGGGTGCCCTGGACCACCTGTTCGCGTCCGCCGGTCACCCAGTCGCCGGTGATGGTGGCGACACCCACTGACCCGAAGAGCACGACGGCCGAGACGATCGGACTCACCCACAGGGACACCTTCATCTTCACTTCTCCTTGCCACTGGTCGCGGGAGTACGGCGAGTCGGCGCCGTCAGGTCGGTCTGGCGGATCCGGCTCGGCAGTCCCAGCGGCACCCGGGTATCGATGCTCAGGGCTCCGCGGACCGGGCAGGTGGCCACGCAGTCCATGCACCCGATGCAGTCGCTGCTCACGAACGGCGTGGCCTTGCTCGGCTCGATGCCGACCGGGCACGGCTTGTCACACAGCGTGCAGTCGGTACAGGCGGACGGCGTCCGGCGGATGCGGAGCAGGCTGAACCTGCCGACCACCGACAGTGCCGCGCCGAGGGGGCACAGGTAGCGGCACCAGAATCGGTCCACAACCAGGGAGGCTGCAGCGACCAGCCCGAGGATGAGGAGGGCGATCCAGTAGTCGGCGGCGTCGGCTCCGAACAGCCAGTGCAGCCCGAAGAGGGTGAGGTAGGGGTCGTAGCCGGCAAACCACAGCTTGGCGGTGGTGTAGCTCATGAAGATCACCAGCGCCAGCACGAGGAACCGTCCCCACCGCAGGGCTGCGTCGAGCCGCCGTGGCACGACCACGGTCGGGAGGCGCAGCTTTCGCCGCACCCACGACAGGGCATCCTGGATCGCCCCGAACGGGCAGATCCAGCCGCAGAAGGCGTTGCCCACCAGCAGGGTGCCCACCAGGAGTCCGATCCCGAGCACGAGGTTCGACGGGTGGATCTTCGTCACGAAGTTGCCGGTGATCGCCCAGGTGAGCAGCGTCTCAAGGGCGCCGAAGGGACACAGCGCGTCAACCGAAGCCGCGCCCGTCGACTCCTCGAGCTGGTGGCGTACCGCCGCCACCACAATGATCCCCCCCACAACGAGCTGGGTGACGTGCCGGGACACCTTGACCCGGCGCATTTCCCTGACTCGTCGCTGGAAGCGACTGAGGGTGCCAGTCCGCGCCGGCGGCTGTGGTGATTGCATCGCGTGCTCCTCGAGGGTTCGGTTCCCCTTGAGCCTCGCGTGAGTGTGTGAAGCAACCGTGAAGCTGGTGTGAGGTCTCCGCCGTCGTCCCCGAACTGCGCCAGGAGGCCATCGCTTCACGCAAGCTTCATCACCGGGCTCGGGTTGGCTTCATCACCGGCTCCTAGCGTGAATCTCACAAGGATCACGCAACCGAGATCACGCACGTAACGAGGAGCAATCATGAAGACCACCTGGAAGACCCGCACAGCCCTCGGGCTGGCCACCGCAGGCCTGCTGACCGTCGGCTGGGGCACCACCGTGTACGCCGCCCCCACCCCGACGCCGACCCCCAGCCCGACCGCCAGCCCGACCGCAACCGCGACGGCGAGCGCGGACGCGACGCTGGCCGCCAACCTGACCCACATGCGCGACGAAGAGCGCCTGGCCCGGGACCTGTACACCGCCCTCGCAGCGAAGTACTCCCAGGCCGCACCGTTTGTGAACATCGCCCGCAGCGAGCAGGTCCACTTCGACACCATGGGTCTCCTGCTCACCCGCTACGGCGTTGCCGACCCGTCCGCAGGCAAGAACGCGGGCAGCTACAACGACCCGGCACTGCAGGCCCTGTACGACAAGCTCCTTGCCAGCGGCAGCGAGTCCCTGGCGAAGGCCTATGACGTGGGTGTCGCGGTCGAGGAACTGGACATCGCCGACCTGAAGGCCGCGATCAGCCAGACCAGCCAGGCCGACGCGAAAGCTGCCTTCACCAACCTGATGAACGGCTCGCAGAACCACCTGTCCGCGTTCACCGCCGCCAAGGACGGCAAGATCCTGGGCGCCCGCAACGGTCAGGGCATGCAGAACGGCCGCTCCGGCACCAGCACGGCCGGGCAAGGCAGGAACGGTCGCGGGCAGGGCACGAACGCCGGCACCGGCGCCGGCTGGGGTCAGCAGGGAACCGCGCGACCCGCCACCTGCCCGGTTCGGTGACGAGTGCCAACGCAGCGACTCCTGCGCGCTTAGGCTGAGGCCGTGAGCGCGCCGCCGACCCCGGACCTGACCCTGCTGGAACGGATCCGGGCAGGCGTCATTGGGGACGACCAGGTCATGCCAGGTCCGTACGGCCCCCGGCGGGTGACCTACGCCGACTACACCGCCTCCGGTCGCAGCCTGGACTTTCTCGAGGACTTCATCCGTCACCAGGTACTCCCCCGCTACGCGAACACCCACACCGAGGCCAGCGGTACCGGGTTCCAGACGAGCCGGCTGCGCGAGGACGCCCGCCGGATCATCGGTTCCTCGGTCGGCGGCGACGCGGAGACAGCCGTCATCTTCACCGGGTCCGGGTCGACGGCCGCCATCGACAAGCTGATCGGCATCCTTGGCCTTCGCATTCCGTCCCACCTCGAGGACCGCTACCAGCTGTCGGCCACGATTCCCGCCGCGGAGCGTCCGGTGGTCTTCATCGGGCCCTTCGAGCACCACTCGAACGAGCTGCCCTGGCGCGAGTCGATCGCCGACGTGGTCACGATCCACGAGGATGCCGACGGCCACATCGATCAGGCAGAACTCGCCGCCCAGCTGGTGGCCCACGCCGACCGCACGCTCAAGATCGGATCCTTCTCCGCTGCATCCAACGTCACCGGCATCGTGTCCGACGTCCGCGGCATCTCCTGCCTCCTGCATGCGCACGGAGCGCTCAGTTTCTGGGACTACGCCGCCTGCGCCCCCTACGTGACGATCAACGTCTCCGCTCCGGAAGGCGATCCGGACGCCCACCTCGACGCGGTGTTCATCTCCCCGCACAAGTTCATCGGCGGTCCCGGCACGCCCGGCGTCCTGGTGGTGCGAAGGGAGCTGCTGACGAACCGCGTCCCCGACGTTCCCGGCGGCGGCACGGTCATGTTCGTCAACGCCGACGAGCATCGCTACCTCGCTGACCCCGTCCACCGGGAGGAGGGCGGCACGCCGGCCATCGTCGAGTCCATCCGTGCCGGGCTGGTCTTCCAGCTGAAGGACGCGGTGGGGGTGGAGGCGATCGAGGACCGCGAGAGCGACCTGCTGCAGCGGGCGATGACCGCGTGGCGCGACGAGCCCACCATGGAGATCCTGGGCAACCCGGCAGCCAAGCGGCTCTCGATCATCTCGTTCGTGATCCGCACCCCCAGCGGCAGGTATCTGCACCACAACTTCGTGGTCGCCTTGCTCAACGACCTGTTCGGCATCCAGACCCGGGGCGGCTGCTCCTGCGCCGGCCCGTACGGACACCGCCTGCTCGGGATCGACCTCGAGCATTCCCACGAGTTCGAGGTCCAGATCGCGTCCGGTTGCGAAGGGATCAAGCCGGGCTGGGTGCGGGTCAACTTCAACTACTTCATCAGCGACGAGGTGTTCGCCTACATCGTCGAGGCCGTCCAACTGGTCGCCCGCGAAGGCTGGAAGCTGCTCGGCGACTACCTGTTCGACCCCGTCAGCGGCCTGTGGCGGCATCGCGCGGGACCCGTCGAGCCGCCGTTGCGCCTGCGCGACATCAGCTACGCGGCCGACGGCACCATGCACTATCCCCGCCACGACACCACGGCACCGGTCGCCGTCCTCGGCGATTATCTCGACGAGGCCCGACGCATCCTGGCTGCGACCCCGTCCACCCCGGGCGAGGACCTGGCCCAGGTCTCGGCCGAGTTCGACCACCTTCGCTGGTTCGACCTGCCGGCCACCAGCCTCGACCGCTGAGGCTGCTAGCTCGTCCCCACCCGGTCGCGGGCCAGGCCGTAGAAGAACAGTGAGACCGGCCGGTACATGGCATGCGCGAACTTGGTGAACGGCAGGAAGAGCACCAGTTCCATCGCGATCGCGACGTGCACGAGGAAGACCCAGTAGCCCCAGGCCGGTACGGGCTCGACGTAGAGCGCCACCTCGATCAGGAAGCCGGTGAAGCCGCTCACCCAGAGCAGCACGAGGAACAGCCAGTCCGACGGCTTGCTGGTGTCGTTGCACTGGCTGGCCCGCCACCGGCGGATCATGAACCAGGTGACGCCGTACATCAGCGACAGCCCTGCGACCGTGCCGAGGAGCCGGACGGGGTACCAGATCGGCACCGGCGTACCGGTGGCCTTGATGCCCAGCAGGTCCATGCCGTAGTCGAGGGTGGTGGCGGCGAGCAGGCCGAGGAAGCCCCAGATCGTGAGTGCGTGGATGAGCCAGCGACGCCGGTAGAGCGGCTCGACCGGATTGTCGTCCTCACAGTCCTGGCGGTACCGCTTCTGGCCGAGGGACTCGATGCCCAGCGAGTACCAGAGCGCGCGGCCCGTGCGCTTCCAGGCGTCCGGGTTGCCGAACAGGTCGGCCCTGGTGACGCCGTCCTTGCGGGCGAGGTCGCGAGCCAGTAGTCCGACGCCGAGCACGCTGAACAGCGCGACGATGACCATCAGGACGATGCCGGTGGTGTGGATGACGCTGTAGGGAATGAAGTCGAAGAGGGCCAGGGACTCCTGGTTCTGCTCCCCCCGGATCGCTGCAAAGAACAGCGCGAAGAACGCGGTAGCGCCGATGGCGATCGCACCCCCGACCACGGGCCGGGTGTACAGCACGCGCGCGATGCCGCTCTTGTCGTAGTGGGCGATGGCGTAGCGGCGCGCCGTTCCCATGAACTCGCCCGGGTCAGCTTCCTGGGGGCACCTGTCGGTACACAGGCCACAGCCGTAACAGGTCCACAGTTCCTTGCTGGACACCAGGTCGGCGGTGAGCCCGACCTGCGCCAACCGGATCAGCTTGCGGGGGAACATCGCGTCGTTGTCCGCCAGCGGGCAGATCGCCGTGCAGTTGCCGCAACTGAAGCAGGCATTGATGTCGGCTGCGCCGAACTTCTGCAGGTCGGTGATCAGGTGGGGATTGACCAACGTGCTCATTCGTACTCACACTCCTCAAGGGTGGCCTCCGGGCCCTGACCTACCAGGCCGTAGCTGAAGAAGCCGTCGTCGTCGGCTTCGATGCTTTCGATCAGATGGCCGTAGCGGCGCATCCCCATCACCCAGTAGACGACCTCGTGGACGGGGTGACCGATCCGTTCGGCGATCTCGGCGATCGTGGCAGGGCCACCCGCGACGGCCACCATGATCGGGTCGTGCATCTGGAGTTCTTCGCGGATCACCTCCCGCGGGTCCCGCAGCGTACTGGTCATGCGGGGTCCCCGCGGAGTTGTTCGGGGGAGCGCAGCGGAGGAGAAGAACTCCGTGGGGTGCGTCATGACACCGGCTCCTTCACAGGTTGCGGTCTGAAGATCAGTTCATCGATGGCCGCGCGCATCTGCTGGTCGGTGTAGCCGAGCAGGTCGATGGCGTCGCGCCCGCAGACCGGGACGCACCCGCCGCAGCCCTTGCAGGTGGCGGGGTCGACGGAGGCGATCGAGCGCCCGTCCCACGCGATGCTGGTGATCGCGTCGTAGGGGCAGGTGGTGAGGCATTCACCGCTGCCGGTGCACTTCTCGGGATTCACACGCGCGACCAGCGGCTCGAGCTCGGCGAAACCCTTCTTCAGCAGGGCCGCGCTCTGCGCGACGGCAGCGAGGCCGGCGGCGACGCTCTCCCCCACCGTCCGTGGGCTCTGGCAGCAGCCGGCGATCATCACCCCGTCCACAACGGTTTCGACCGGACGCAGCTTGGGGTGGATCTCGTTGAAGAAGCCGTCGCCGCCCAACGGCAGCTTGAGCACGCCCACAAGACCGCGGTTCTCCCGCGGCACCATGCCGGTCACCAGCACCACGAGGTCGACCGGGATGGTGACCTCGCGGCTGTCGGTCAGCACGTCGACAAGGGTGACTCCGAGCCCGCCGGCCGGCCGCGTGGACACCGCCGGGAGGGTGTCGTCAGCGAACTTGAGGTAGGTCGAGCCGGCGTCGCGTGACGCGTTGTAGAGCAACTCGTTGGTGCCGTAGGCACGGATGTCGCGGTACAGGTGGAACTGCCGGATCGACGGGTCGATGCCGTCGACCTGCAGCGAGGCGTGGATGGTGGCCGTGCAGCAGTACTTCGAGCAATACTCGTTGCCGCCGGCCTCCTGCCGGGAGCCGACGCAGTAGATGTAGGCGATCGAGCGCACCCTGCGTCCGGCGTGGGTGAGCTGGCCCGACGGTGTGGCGTCCACCAGGTCCTTGAACTCCGGCAGCGTGACGACGCCCTGGATGCCGTA
>JBBRIY010000035.1:0-13211 GCA_038220215.1 Propionibacteriales bacterium | reverse complement strand
GGCTCATCGCAGAGGCGGCCAGGCTGGGCGATCCCTGGGCGAAGGACGCCTTCGATCGTGCCGGGGACGCCCTCGGCCAGGCCGCCGCAACCATCGGGCTGCTGCTGCAACTCGATGCTGTTGTGATCGGCGGCGGCCTGGGTCCTGCCGCCGATCTGTACCTTCCCCGCGTGCAGGAGGCCCTCGACTCCCGAACCTCCATCACCGGCCGCATCGAGGCCCGCAGCGCGCACTACGGAGGCGAGGCCGGCTCGATCGGTGCCGCCACCTTCGCCATCCAACAGCTCACCACCTGACGACGAACAACCTCGGAAAGGACTTACCCATGAGGACCTGGCTCGACGAAGCACGGCACGTGCTGGACCGGATCGAAGAAACGCAGGGCGCCGCCATCGAGGAGGCGGCAACCATCGCCGCCGAGGCGATCGGCGGCGGCGGAGTTGTCCACACGTTCGGCACCGGCCACTCCCGGATGCCGGTCGAGGAGATGTTCCCGCGCTACGGGTCCTACCCCGGATGGCACCCGCTGGTGGAGCAATCGATGACGTTCCACACCGAGATCGCGGGATCCAACGGCCAGCGCCAGGCCATGTTCATCGAGAGGGTGCCGGGATTCGCCGAGGTCATCCTTGCCAACTTCGAATTGCGGCCAACCGACGCGATCCTCATGTTCAGTGCGACCGGTCGGAACGCCGTCCCCGTGGAAACCGCGATGATCGCCAAAGAGGCTGGCCTGAAGGTCATCGCCGTCACCTCGATCACCGAGGCACGCGCGGTCCCCCCGACCCATTCGTCCGGCACGATCCTTGCCGACCACGCTGATGTCGTCATCGACACGTGCACGCCGCTGGGTGACGCAGCGGTCGAAATCAGCGGGTGGCACCAGAAGGTGGGTCCCGTGAGCAGCATCGCGAACGTCGCCATCGTCAACATGTTGAAGGTCCGCACGGCTCAATTGCTCGCTGACCGGGGGATCGAGCTCCCCGTCCTCACCGGTGCCCAGATCGTCGGTGCCGAGGAGTCGAAGGAGATCTTCGAGAGCGCGTACCTCGAACACGCCCGTCGCAAGGCTTCAGTACTCCGTGTCGACGCCGGCAGGGCCTGAACAATGGCGGGAAACGCCTGGGTTGTCGGCGGCACGGGCGGGATCGGGGGCGCCTGCGTCCAGGCGCTCACCGCTGACGGCTTCACGGTACACACCTCGGACCGGCCAGAGGAGGACATCACCCAGCCGGGGGTGGCTACCCAAGTGGCTGCTCGACTCGCGGCCGACGGACCGCTCACTGCTGCGGTGCACACGATCGGGATGAGCGGTAGACGCTTGGGCGACGGTCCCCCATCGGTCTGTTCGGACGAGGCGTGGGACGAGATCCTCCGGGTCGACCTGACCTCGGCGTTCTACTTCGTCCGGGCGTGCCTGCAGCAGTGCGCGCCGGGGGCGTCCGTCGTCCTCATCGGCTCCGCCCTGGCCAAGGGTCTCGACGGCGACTTCCTCACCGTTGCGTACCGCGTGGCCAAGGCCGCCATGATCCCCCTCATCGAAGCCGCCGCGTACGAGGGGGCCCGGAAGGGAATCCGCTTCAACATCGTGGCTCCCGGGCTGGTGGATACCCCGATGGCAGCGCGAGCCCTCGGCAGCGACGAGATCATCGCGCGTTTCCCCGAGATCATGCCCCTCACCAGGCGGCCTTCGACTGCGGCCGAAGTGGCCGCTGCAGTTCGCTGGCTCGTCAGCGACCAAGCGCCCCAAACCACCGGAACCGTCATCCCCGTCGATGGCGGCTGGCTCCTGCGCTGAGCCACCTCGCGGTCTTCATCACGAAGGAAACCACATGTCTACTGATGGATTGATCACCGAACCCCCGGAGACTCCGCAGGGCGTGCTCCGACTCACCCCGGCCCAGGCAGCCGGCATCCCGGTGCTGTGGGAGGCCGACGTCGCCGTGGTCGGAGGCGGGTCGGCCGGGTGCGCTGCGGCTGTCGCCTCGGCGCGGCATGGCGCCCGCACCATCCTCATCGAGAGCGGCGGGTTCTTCGGCGGCACGGCCGTCGCAGTGCTCGACACCATGTACGGGTTCTTCCCCGCCGGCAGCGACCAGCGAATCGTCGGCGGAATCGGGTGGGAAGTCGCGAGCGGGATGCTCGAATCGAAGCAGGCCATGCTCCGAGGCAATACCTACGGTGCGGGAACTGGCGTCACCTATGAGCCCGAGGCCCTCAAGGTGGAGTGGGACCGGCGGATCCTCGACAGCGGCGTCCGGCCTCTCCTGCACTCACGGATGGCCTCGGTGATCATGGACGGCCCCACGGTGCTTGGCATCGTGGTCCTCACGCGCAGGGGGTCCTTCCAGGTTCTCGCCAAGCGCGTCGTCGACTCCAGTGGTGACGCCAACGTCGCCTGGGCCGCCGGATGCTCACTCGAGATGCCTAGCGCCCAACGGCGAGTCCAGCCCCTGACCACGACCTTCCGCCTCGGCGGGGTGGGTGAGCCCGTGAAGACCCCCGAGCTTCACCGGTTGATGCGCGAGGCCGCCGAAAGTGGCGAGTACCAACTGCCGCGCCTGGAGGGCTCGGCGCATCCGACCATGCTTCCCGGCGTTTATCACACCAATGTGACCCGGGTCTCGGGCGTCGATGCCACCAACCCGTGGGCCGCGACCGCCGCCGAGATCGAAGGCCGCAAGCAGGCGGCCGAGTACACCCGCTTCTTCAAGGACCGCGTGCCCGGCTACGAGGGTTCGTACCTGCTCAACACGTCAGTGTGGGCCGGCACTCGCGAAACCCGGCGACTCGTCGGTGAATACGTCCTCACCAAGGAGGATGTCCTCGAAGCCCGCCAGTTCGACGATGCGATCGGCCTGTGCGGAGCCCCGATCGAGGACCACGACGGCGGAGCCGCCACCATTTGGCGCTATGTAGCAGCCGGTGATGATGGTCAGCCCACCGGCCGGGTCTACGGCATTCCCTACCGCACCCTCGTCCCGAGGGAGGTCGAGGGCTTGCTTGTCGCCGGACGGTGCCTGTCGGCAACCCACGACGCCCACGCGTCCGCGCGATCAATCGCCCAATGCCTGTCGTACGGTCACGCTGCCGGTGCCGCGGCCGCACTCTCAGTGGCGACGGACCGCGGGGTTCGGGAGATCGACACCGACACGCTACGCAGCCAACTCGCTGAGGACGGAATGATCCTGTGACCGCATTCATCCGCACGGTTCTCGGTGACATAGAGGACTTCGAAGGCGTCGCCTACGCCCACGAGCACCTGATCATTGACTCGCCGCTGATCGCTGATCGCTTCGCGCACATTCACCTTCACGACGTCGACGCGGCAGTGGAAGAGGTGACCAGGTGCCGCGACGCCGGTGCGGGCCTCATGGTCGACACCATGACGGTCGCCGCGGGCCGTGACATCGTGCGTCTCGCCGAGATCTCCCGAAGGACAGGCGTGCACATCCTCGCTGTCACCGGGCTGCACCACGACAGGTACTACGGACCCCTGCACTGGACGAACCGGGTCACCGCGGACGAGCTCACGGAACTGTTCATCGCTGAACTCACCACCGGCGTGGACGAGTTCGACTACACCAGCCCGATCATCCGACGCACGACCCACCGCGCAGGGGTGGCCAAGGTTGCGACCTCCGGGGACACCCCGGACGCCAGGGACCTGAGGAACCTCGGCGCCGTGGCCAACGCTAGCGTCGCCACCGGAGCACCCGTGCTCACCCACTGCGAGGGCGGCGTGGGCGGAATCGCGCAATTACGACAGCTCGTCGAAGCCGGGGTCCCCGCGTCATCGATCATCCTCAGCCACACCGACAAGACCAATGACCTGCATTACCTCCGCGATCTCGCCCAGGCAGGTGCCGTGCTCGAGCTGGATCAGTCGATCAAGGGGCGCGCCGAGGGCACCGGGTCATTCACGGCACGCGCGGTCGTCCACCTCGTGGGGGCAGGCTTCGAGGACCAGATCGTCCTGGGCACTGACGGCGCACGACGAAGCCTGTGGACGTCCCTGGGCGGCGAACCCGGTCTGGCGTGGCTCGCCTCCTCGTTTCCCGCCGTCCTGACCCGGATGGGCATCGACCAAGAGCAGCTGGACAAGATCCAGCATGGCAATGCCCGCCGGGCCCTCAGCTGGAGGAGCACCCCGTGACAGACGTCCTCGAACGGCTCCGGGAAATCAAGGTCGTCCCGGTTCTCCGCTCGCCAACCGCTGCAGCTGCCGTGAGTACCGCGCAAGGGCTGGCACGAGGCGGAATGAGCGTGATCGAACTGACTTTCAGCACGCCTGGCGTGCTCGATGCGATCCGGGAGTTGGCAGCCGACCCCCAGCTTCTCGTCGGGGCGGGAACCGTGATGACTCCCAGGCAGGGGGAGGACGCAGTCGCCGCTGGGGCGAAGTTCCTGGTTTCGCCGGTCTGGCTCCCGTGGCTGCCCGAGCTCGCTCGCAGTCTTTCTGTCGAGGCCATCCCCGGATCGGCCAGCCCTTCCGAGATCTGGCAGGCCCACCTTGCCGGCGTCGCCGCAGTCAAGGTGTTTCCGATTGCGCGTCTCGGTGGCGCCGCTTACATCCGGGACCTTCTCGCACCCATGCCCGGGCTGACCCTTATGGCAACCGGGGGGGTGGACCTTGGCGGCGCACGAGACCTCCTCGCGGCCGGCTGCGCCGCGGTGGGAGTCGGGAGAATCACCACCGGTGACGACAAGCACCTGTCTGACGAGGAGCGCGCACGGCGATTCCTGGAGGCTTTAGCCGCACCCAGTGACGTTCGTCACGAACCGTGACCACGACGGGCCTTCGTCGCAGGGTCGCCATTCCCAGCGTCTTGGGGTCGACCTGTTTCCGGTTCAGCGCGTTGTCCCGTTCTTCACCTGCAGGATGCCGGCTTCTGCACCGAGAAGCCCTGCGTCAGCGCAGGTGCGGCGGGCGAGGATGCGTCCCGGGTTGTCTCATTACTTCTTGAATGCCGCGTCGCGGGCTGGGTTGTGAGGCGACGGTCGGGGTTCCGACGCGGAACGCGCTGAGCACCGTGGGAGTGCCCGCGAGCGCATTTAGGGGCGTCGAAGGGGCTGGGCCGGCCGACTTGGTGATCCCGCTCGTTCGTGGGGCGCCCGTACCTCCGCCGGCGACTGCGACTCGGTGTGGAACGATCTCGCCCTCGAGTCACGCCAGTTCCAGCCGTCCGAGCTCGGGCGGCGATCCGTCACCGCCCTGCGGCTGCATCTCGCAGACGGCAGCAGCCGGACGATCCGGGGGGACCGCCTCGTGGGGTTCGACGCCAGGTCCGCAGTTCTGTACGACACCGGCGAGTCGTACTACCTGCGTCATCAGGACATTCCCGGCTACTACGCCGCCGAGGCCGAACCCATACCGCTCGCGCAAGTGCCGAGGAGACAGCCGGCCTACCCAGCGACCCCTGGGCGGCTGGCGTGAGGTTCCGATTTCCTACGTGGGCTCAAGGATCTGCGCGGTGCCGAGTGCACCTACGATGACCGCGGCGATCGCAGCCAGGATCACGGCCACCACGAAGACGATCGCGAACCAATTGTGACGAGTGGCCGGCACGCTGACGACCGAGCGCTCATGTGGCTCTACCTGTTGGCGAACGATTCTCGGTTCGTCCTCGCTCGGGTCGTGCACGGCGTTCGCGAGGCTGTTGTCGCGACGCAGCTTTTCCAATGCCGGGCCGATGCCAAGATCGGCGCCGCCGCCACTACTGCCCCCACCGGAGACTCCACTCATCTGCTGCCTCGTTCTGCGCCGGTCGCCCAGCACTGGGCGGCTTCAGACCAGCATGCCGCGGGCCGACCACCTTGCATCGGGATTATCAAAGAATTACACGGCTCGCTAGCCGCCCTGCGGCAGCACAATGACGGTTGGCGGAACCACCTTCCGGTCAGCTGACTCAAGCACGGGCCGACTGCTGGCGTCCCTACCTGGCCCGTCGACCAGCCAGGAAGCCAGCCGCCCATCCGGCCGCGACCAGACCCACCACGCCGACCACGGCGAACCCCCAACGAGTCGGATCGACGTAGAGCAGACCCGCCATCGAGTCGGTGCTCGCCAGCGGCGCGTAGGCGAACCAGCCAAAGGAAGCATCCGACCCAGGAACCAGCGTGACCGCGACACCGACCACGAAGAGCACGATCCCGGCGACGAGCAAGAGACCTGCGCGACGTTGTGGCGACACGGTGTGAGCGTAGCCTCGCTACCCGGACCGTGGTGGGTTAGCGCGGGGAGTCCTCGTGGCTGCCATCAGCCAACCGGACCTGACCCGCCAGCCTGTGAAACCAGCCGGAGGCCGGCAATGTCCGCGGCAGCACGGAGGGCTTCGAGCCCGAAGGCAGCCACTGGCCCCAGCGCTCCTGTCTGGGTGATCGCACCCCGGCTGGCCTCAACCGACGCCCACGCCAGAATGCGGGCGGTGAAGTCGTAACCATTGGGGCCTTCCTGTGAGTTCACCGGTGTAGCCGGTTGCACCAAGGAGCACAATGCGACCGCTCATTCCCGTCCAACCCCACATGCCACGATCGGGTTCAGCCCTGGCCCAGGGCGGTGTAGGCGACGATGAACGCTCCGGCAACCGCTGCCGTTCCCAGGATCGCAAGAATCACCGGAACCCAACCACGTATCCGCAAGCTCACCATGAGGGCCAGCAGCAAGACTCCCGTTGCGCCGATCGCCACCCAGTACTCGGGCCTGGTCGAGTCGGCGATCACGGTGAGGCCGTACACAGCCTCGCCCGTGAAGATGCCAGAAATCAGGGCTGTGCCCAGCGCTGCGCGGACGCCTTGCGCCCGCAGCCATGCCGCCGCGACACCGACGAACGGGCCGACGACCAGTCCCACCACACCGAACAACACCGGGCTGTAGGACAAACCCTGGAGCTGGGCACCGGCGGTGTAGCCAAGCACCAGGAGCACGAAGCTCAGCGCGCCGAGCACAGCAGCCAGCCTCGTCGAAACCCGTGCCCAGAAGACGAGGAGCACCGTCAGCAGCGTCCAGCCGGTCGCGGAGTTCGCAAAGGAGCGCCATGCATCCGGCAGGGCGCCCTGCGTGTAGCTGGTGAGCATTCCCAGCAGGAAGCTCGCGACAGTGACGGCACCCACCCTGAGCAGGGTTGCGCCCCAACGGCGGGCCGGCACCCCTGGAGCAGTCACCGCGCCAGAGTAGCCGGGGCCCGGCCTTATCCGGCCAGGGCACGGTCCACGAGGACGCCGACGAGGAAGCCTCCACCCCAGAGGAGCAGACCGATCAGGACAAGCGTGAGCCAGTGGAGTCCGGTGCGCTGGATGGGCTGGAATTCCAGCTCGTCGTCGGGCACGTCCGCTGCCGAGGACGCGTCGACGACCGTCTCGACGCTGAAGTGCAGGCCGTGGTCGATGAGCATCTCGGTGGCCTCCTTGGAGTTGGTTTCGTTCGACATGCGAAAGTCCTCTTTCGGGGTCGGCGCTACTCGTAGCGCAGTGCGTCGATGGGCTTGAGTGATGCGGCTCTCATGGCGGGATAGATGCCGAAGAAGAGTCCGACGGCGAGAGCGAAGCTGAACGCGAGGGCAACCGAATAGGGAGCGACGATCGCCTTGAAGCCGGCGATCTCGATCTGGCAGATCAGGTAGCCAAGACCGATGCCGGCCAGGCCGCCCATCACCGACAGCATGACCGCCTCCAGCAGGAACTGGAAGATGATGTCGTACTTACCGGCTCCGATGGCCTTGCGGATCCCGATTTCGCGGGTTCGTTCTGCCACCGTCACCAGCATGATGTTCATCACCCCGATACCGCCGACGAGCAGCGAGATCGCTGCGATCGCACCGAGCAGGATCGTGAAGATGCCGGTGATCGAACTGGCAGCGTCGAGGAAGCTCGCCGAGTTCGACACGCTGAAGTCGCGATCCTCGGCGGTGGTGTGGTGCCGCGCGTCGAGGATGGACTCGACCTGGGCCTGGGCGTTGTCGACCGTCTCCGACGAGGCGGCCTTCGCCGAGATGCTGCTCAGGTTGCCGTAGCCGGACAGGTGGTCCTGAACGGCCGTGGCGGGGGCAACGATGCGGTCGTCGGAATCGACCGGGCCCGAGGCACCCTTCTCCGAGAGGACGCCGATGACGGTGAACGCCTTGCCGTTGAGCCGGATCGTCTTGTTGAGGATGTCGGCGCCGTCACCGCCGACAAGATTCTTCGCCACCGTCGGTCCGACCAGCAGCACCCGGGAGTGGGCGCGGTAGTCGGCATCGGTGAACGCCCGGCCGGAGGCGACGGTGTCGTTGTTGATCGAGAGGTAAGCGGCCGTGCTGCCGGTCGTTGTGTTGACCGTGTGCGAAGCACTCTCGTAGGTGGCAGCGACAGAGGAGGCGCTGACCACCGGTGCCACCTCGACGACATCGGGGGCAAGCGTCGGGTCGCTCAGCGCCTCGGCGTCAGCCATGGTCAAGGTGGGCTCACGGGTCTCGGTGCCGGTCTCGCTCGACGCGGTGTCGCCGCTTCCGGAGCCCGGGAAGCCCGCGCCCGAGCCGAAGATCCCACCACTGTCGCTCCCCGGACGGATGGTCAGGGTGTTGGTGCCGAGGCTGCTCAACGTGTCGGTGACGCTCTGGCTCGCACCCGTGCCGACGGCGACCAGGACGATCACCGACGCGACCCCGATCAGGACGCCGAGCATGGTCAGCGCGGACCGCGGCTTGTTGGCCGTGACGCCCCGCCAGGCGAACTTGACGCTCTCGGAGAGGTTCACGATGCCCTCCCGGCAGTCTGGCGAAGGCGCGGCGGAGGTGCGCTCACCGGCGCGATCCTGTGATCGGAGGCGATCTTGCCGTCATGCATCCTGATGACACGCTTGGCGTGCGAGGCGACCTCCTCCTCGTGGGTGATCACGACGACCGTCCGGCCGGCTGCGGAGAGATTGTCGAACAGGTCGAGCACCTCGTCGGTGCTGTGGCTGTCCAGGGCGCCGGTCGGCTCATCTGCCAGCAGGAGGACGGGCTCGCCGACGATGGAGCGTGCGATCGCCACGCGCTGCTGCTGCCCGCCGGAGAGTTCCGCCGACGTGTGGTGCACCCGCTGCGACAACCCGACCAGGTCGAGGGCAGCGAGCGCCCGCCGGCGCCGTTCGCGGCCGGAGACGCCGGCGTAGGCCAGCGGCAGTTCGACGTTGGACAGAGCAGTGGTTCGCGCGATCAGGTTGAAACTCTGGAACACGAAGCCGATCTTGCGGTTGCGGATCTTCGACTGCTGCTGGTCGTTCAACAGCCGCACCTCGACTCCGTCGAGGCGGTAGCTGCCCTTAGTGGGCACGTCCAGGCACCCGATGATGTTCATCAGGGTGGACTTGCCGGAACCCGAGGCACCCATCACCGCCAGGTAGTCGCCACGCTCCACCGTCAGGTCGACGCCGTCCAGGGCATGCACGGCCGCCTCACCCTCGCCGTAGGTCTTGAAGACGCCGCGCAGGTCGATGACCGGCCGGCTCGCCCGGGTGGGGTTCATCGGTCGGTACTGCTCATCGTGGGCGGGACCAGTGGGTTGGGCTCGGCCGAATCGGAGTTGGACAGCACCACGACGTCACCCTCGGCCACCCCGCTGGTGATCTCGGTACCGGTGGTTCCGGTCATGCCGGTGGTGACCTCGACCTTTGTCTGCGTCCCGTCGGCCACCCGCATCACGAAACTCCTGGTGCCGTCGGTGGCGATGGCGCTGGTCGGCACGGACAACACGTCCTCCGACATCCCGGTGGTGATCGAGATGCTGGCCGTCTGGCCGACCCGGACCTCTGCCGGCGGCGACTCCAGCGAGACCCGTGTCTGGTACTGGACGACGTTGTTGGTGACGGTGCTCTGCGGATCAATCGAGATCACCCGTCCCGTCATCTCAATGCCGGAAGCGGGCAGCGAAATGGTGACGGGCTGCCCGACCTTCACCGCGGTCGCATCGGCCTCTGCTATGGACGCGGTGACGTTCTTCCCGGTGGGATCCACGAGGGTGACCAGGCCGGTCCCGGAGGTGGCGCCGACGCTTGCTCCGGCGGACTGGCCGACGACGGCGCTGACGGTGGACACCGTGCCATCGAAGGGTGCCCTCAAGGTGGTGTCGTCGAGCGCCGTCCGGGCCTGGTCGACGGCAACGTTCGCCGAGTCGACCTGTGCCTGCGCGGAGGCGATGGTGCCGCCCTTTGCTCCCTGCTGGGCCACACCGACCGTCGCCTTCTGGGAGGCGAGTGCCTTCTTGGCAGAGTCTCGCGCACCGGTCTGTGTGGTGACGGCGTGGCGATCCTGCAACAGGGCCCGGTCGCTGGCCTCCTCCGCGCTCAACAAGGCGGCCTTGGCTGACGCCAGGGAGGTGGCATCGGTGACCAGCAGGTTCTGGAGTTCGGCGATCTTCGCGTTCAGGGCGTTGATCGCGGCGATGTCAGCGGGATCGGTGGCCGCCAGCTCCTGTTGGGCTGTCGTCAGGTCCGCCTGGTGTTGCGCCTGCAGCTGCGCGGCCGAGTCCACCTTGTCCTGCGCTGTGGCAACGGCACGGCCCTGCTGGTCCTTGTTCTGCGCGTAGGTCTCCCTGGCGGCGTCGAGGGCTTTCTGGGCATTCTTCAGTGCCTGTTCTGCCGAGGCGATGGAAGCGGCGTCGGAGCGTTTCTCTGCGTTCGTGCGCCCCTGGGTCGCCGTGGCCAGCCCCGCCTGCGCAGCCCTCAGGTTGGCCGATGCCGACTCGAGTTGCTGTTGGGCTGCGGTGTCGTCAACGGCGACCAGCTTGTCGCCAAGGCTCACCTTCCGGCCCTCCTTGACGTAGACCTTGGTCACCGTCCCACCGTTGCCGCCCACCTGGAGACTGGCGGTGATCCCGCTCTGCACGTTGCCGCTGGCGGTGACAGTGGCGTCGAGCGTGCCGCGAACGACCTTCGTCGTCGGGACATCGGCGTTGGGGTCGGTGCGCGGCGTGGCCAGCGCGATGCCGCCGGCAACGGTGAGTCCCAGCACGGTCACGCCCAGAAGGCTGTTGACGATGACGCGGCGCCGATTCATCGAACGCCTGCCCGGTGGTGGCCTCTGACAACGGCCGATGCTTGATGGATCGATTGCATGTCGCCCAGCATGACCGGCGAAGATGCGAGGGTTCAGGGAGGATTCTGCCAAGACGGTGAGAACGGGCCGACTCTCACCAAACTCTCATCAACAACGCTCATGCTGTGATCATGGACGAAGCTGGAACGGGCGCGCGGATCCTCGTCATCGACGACGAGCCCTACATCACGGACATGCTCACGATGAGCTTGCGCTATGTCGGCTTCGAGGTGGCGGGCGCACTGTCCGGCACCGAAGGACTGGCCCTGGCCAAGAGTTTCGAGCCCGATCTCGTGATCCTCGACATCATGCTCCCCGACATCTCCGGCTTCGACGTCCTGCTTGCCCTGCGCCAGGACAGTGATGCCCCGGTGCTGTTCCTCACCGCGAGGGATTCGGTCGAGGATCGCATCCACGGACTGACCCACGGCGCCGACGACTACGTCACCAAGCCCTTCAGCCTTGAGGAGGTGGTGGCACGGGTTGGCGCGATCCTGCGGCGCAGCAAGACCGGTAGCGGTTCTGTCGCGGACCCGGAGCTGCTCACCTACGGCGACCTCGCGATGGACGAGGACGGCCATGAGGTCTGGCGGCAGGGCCAGCTGATCAACCTGTCCCCCACCGAGTTCGCCCTGCTGCGATTCCTGCTGCGCAACGCCGGACGTGTCATGTCACGGGCGCAGATCCTCGAACACGTCTGGCACTACGACTTCAACGGCGACTCCAGCGTCGTCGACTCCTACATCCGCTACCTGCGCCGCAAGGTCGACGCCATCGAGCCGCCGCTGATCGAAACCGTCCGGGGAGTGGGCTACACCCTGCGGCTCCCCAGGGACCAGCGATGAGACCCCTCTCGCTGCGCAACCGCCTGGTCGTCGGGGTGGTGAGCCTGCTCGCCATCGGTCTTGTTGTCGCACACGTCGGCGGCGTCCTGCTCTTCAAGTCCTTCCAGCTGCAGCAGATCGACGACCAGCTGAGGGCGCCGTTCGGGGCGAAACCGCCGCAGCAGGTCCAGGACTGGCTGGCCCACGCCTGCGCCCTGACTCCGGGGCCCGACCTGCCGCAACTGCCCACGAGCTTCACGATCGTCACCTTCGATTCGGCCGGAACGCTCACCTGCCAGCTGCCCCAACCATCCCCGCAGCCCATCGACACCAGCACGCTGACCCCCGACCGCCTGGTCAGCACAGCCTCCAGCCAGGAGATCATCGACCTCGGATCCGGCCACGGGCCACAACCGGCCTGGCGGGCACGCGTGATCCCCGTCGACAACGGCTACGCCGTCCTCTCGGTCTCGCTGGCCGACTCCAATGAAGCGATCCGCCGTCTCGTCCTGATCTCACTCACGGTCGGGCTGATCATCCTGGTGGTGGCCACCCTCGCCGGGATCGCTGTCGTCCGCATCGGACTACGCCCGCTGACAGCTATCGAACTCACCGCTGAGGAGATCGCTGCCGGAAACATCTCTCGGCGCATCGACGTCCGTTCGGACAAGACCGAAGTTGGCCGCCTCGGCGCCTCCCTGAACGGCATGCTCACCCAGATCGAGGCAGCCTTCACCGAACGGGACCAGACCGAGGCGCGACTGCGCAGATTCGTCGCGGACGCCAGCCACGAGCTCCGCACTCCCCTCGCGACGGTTCGAGGGCATGCCGAGCTCCTTCGCAACGGCATCGCCAGCCGACCGGAGGACGTCCAGCGTGTCGTCGGTCGGATCGAGTCGGAGTCGATACGCATGTCAACCCTTGTCGACGACCTGCTCCTCCTCGCCCGGCTCGACACCACGCGTGTGCTGGAGCAGCGACCCGTGGACCTTCTGTCCATCACCGTCGACGGCGTCACCGATGCCCGGGCGCGAGCGCCGCACCGACAGATCTCCATCAGCAACCCCACGCAGTCACCGTGGCTCGACCTCCCGCCAACCGTCCTGGGCGACGGTGTACGGCTGCAGCAGATCCTGACCAACCTGCTCACCAATGCGATCAAGCACACCCCATCGGAGACACCCATCGAGGTGGAGGTCGGCGCGACCGGTACCAGCGTGCACGTCGCCGTGATCGACCACGGGCCGGGCCTGCAGGTCGGCAACGAGGAACGCGTCTTCGAGCGATTCTTCCGTGAGGACCCGGGTCGGACGCGGGGCAGTGGCGGGGCAGG
>JBBRIY010000034.1:0-13246 GCA_038220215.1 Propionibacteriales bacterium | reverse complement strand
TCCCCGCCAATCTCAACACCGTGCGCATCTTCAAGAATCGGCCGATCAGCTACCGGCTGGCCGCGATCGCCCGGCTCCCGCTACAGGTGCCCTTGATCACGTCCGCCTGGCAGGTCTACAAGCGCTCGGCGTGACCTCTCGGACCGGGGCGGCAGGGGGGTGAATTGAGGCAGGACCAGCGGGCGGCACCGCAGTCGCTGAGCACCCTCCTCCAGGCTCCAGCCGCCCGGTTGCCGGAGGTCTGCGAAGTTGGTCGATCTGGCCCCGACGAGGCCTGGAACAGCGTAATCTTCGACGGACACACCACTGCGGACATCCAGGCCGGTGGAGTGCTCTGAGAGCGCTCCCAGTTCCAGTTCCCGCCGAGGACGGAAGGAACTGCCATGACGCCGGTCGAGCTGCTCGGCTGGACGGCGACCATCGTCGGCACGTTCCTGGCCACGCCGCAGCTCGTCCGCCTCGCACGCACGCGCAATGTCGAGGGCCTCTCCCTCCTCGGCTGGCAGACCGCCCTCGTGCTCAATATCGCCTGGGCCATGCACGGCATCAACATCGGGCAGCTGCCGCAGATCCTCAGCAGCTTGCTGGCGTTGTTCACCACCATCCCGATCCTCGTGCTGATGGCACGTGTGCTTGGACGTCAGGTGCTCGCGACGATGCTGCCTAGCTTCGCCGTCGCGGCAACGATGATCGCGATCGACGGTTTCCTCGGATCGGCCGCCTACGGGATCGCCGCGATCTTCCCCGGGATCGCCATCACCGCGGCCCAGTCGGTGGAGCTCGTCCGCTCCGAGCACGTCCGCGGTGTCTCGCCGGCGTCGATGGCGCTGGGCTTCGTGAACCTCACTCTCTGGTTCGCCTGGGCACTGTTCGTGCGCGACCCGGGGACGATCATCGCGCTGTCGATCTCCTGGTTCATCGCCTTGTTCAACGTGATCTGGTACGTGCTGCGTCGAATGGGGCTGAGGCCGTTCTTCCTCCGTGTCCCGCAGCTAGCCCTTGTGAGCCAATAGTCCTAACCTGCCAATGAAGCACGACGAAAAGAGGCCAACGATGACCACCCTGCCGTTCCAGGACCCCGCCCTCAGTCCCGAGGAGCGCACCGACGACCTGCTGTCCCGGCTCACGCTGGAGGAGAAAGCCGGCCAGCTGAGCCAGTACTTCTACTTCGGCACCGGCGAACTCCCCGACGAGGCCATGCTGGCGGCCCTGCCGGAGGAGGCGCGGGAGTTCGCGCTGCAGCCCCAGAAGGTCGAGGAAGCGCTTGACCGCGGCGATGCCGGCTCGTTGCTGTTCGTGGTGGACCCCGTCCTGCACAACCACCTGCAGCGCAAGGCGATCGATGGCAGCCGGCTGGGCATACCGCTGATCTTCGGCTTCGACGTCATTCATGGTCTGCGTACGATCATGCCCGTCCCGATTGCGATGGCAGCGTCCTGGAATCCCGCCACCGCCACCGACGCCCAGTCTGTCGCCGCCCGCGAGGCGCGCGCCGTTGGCGTCCACTGGACGTTCGCACCGATGGTCGACATCGCCCGTGATCCGCGTTGGGGTCGCATCATCGAAGGGGCCGGCGAAGACCCGGTCCTCGGTGCAGCTCTCGCGGCCGCCCAGGTGCGCGGCTTCCAGGGCGAATCCGGCGCACCCGACCGTGTGATCTCCGGCCCGAAGCACTTCGCCGGCTACGGCGCGGCTCGCGGAGGTCGCGACTACGAGGACTCCGACATCAGCGACTCCGAACTCCACAACATCTACCTGAAGCCGTTCCGCGCGGCGATCGACGCCGGCGCAGGCAACGTCATGAGCGCGTACATGGACCTCAACGGCGTGCCCGCCACCGGCAACCGCTGGCTGCTGACCGACATCCTGCGCGACGAGTTCGGCTTCGACGGCTGGGTGGTCAGCGACGCCAACGCCGTCCAGTCCCTGGCGGTGCAGCATTTCGCCAAGGACCTCACCGACGCCGGCGCCCGTGCCCTCAACGCCGGACTCGACATGGAGATGTGCATGTTCGACCCGGCGTACGGACGGCTGCCGGAGGCCGTCGCCTCCGGGCTGGTGGACGAGGCGACGGTCGACCAGGCTGTGCGCCGGGTCCTGGTGGCCAAGTTCCGCCTCGGCCTCTTCGAGCACCCCTTCGTGGACGAGGACGCCACCGCCGCCATCCTGTCTGACGCCACGCACCGCGACGTCTCCCGCGCCGCAGCCGAGAAGACCCTTGTCCTGTTGAAGAACGACGGCGGACTGCTGCCGCTTGCCGGACAGAAGAGCATCGCGGTCATCGGCCAGCTCGCCGACTCCCCGCGTGACATCCTCGGCCCCTGGGTCTTCGACCACGACGTCGACGAGACCGTCACCATCCTCGGCGGCCTGCAGGCGCGAGCTGGCGAAGGTACTACGGTGAAGTACGCAACGGGTGTCCGCACCGGAACCCGGGTGTACGAGTCGATGTTCGACCGTATGGACCACGGGCTGCCGACGACCCCGGACGACTTCGACGACGACGCGGAGCTGGCCCGAGCGGTCGAGCTGGCCAGGGACTCGGAGGTTGCTGTCGTCGTCATCGGCCAGAACCAGAACATGATCGGCGAGTTCGCCTCCAGCTCCACCCTCGACCTGCCCGGGCGTCAGCTCGAATTGCTGCAGGCCGTCGTCGCAACCGGGACGCCGACCGTCGCGCTCGTGATGTCGGGCCGTCCGCTCGACCTGCGCTGGGCTGAGGCGCACGTGCCGTCCATCCTGGCCGTCTGGTACCCCGGCACCCGAGGCGGGGACGCGGTCGCCGCCGCCTTGTTCGGCGACGTCGCGCCGGGCGGGAAGCTGCCGTTCACCTGGCCGCGCACCGTCGGCCAGGTGCCGATCATCTACAACCACTACCGGACGTTCCAGCCCGAGAACGGCGACAAGCGCTACTGGAACGAGGAGTCGACCCCTCTCTACGTCTTCGGTCATGGCCTGTCCTACGCCGAATTCAGCTACGGCCAGGTGCGCCTCGATCCGGCGGCCGTCAGCATCGGCGAGACCACGACGGTCTCGGTGGACGTGACCAACCGCTCCAGCATGACCGCTGACGAGGTCGTCCAGCTCTACATCCACCAGCGCTACGGCGAGAGCACCCGGCCGATACGCGAGCTCAAGGGCTTCGAGCGGATCACCCTGGCCGGTGGCGAGTCGCGCACGGTGACCTTCGAGCTCGGTCCCGACGAACTGCGTTACTGGAGCGCGGCGAGCCGCGGCTGGGTGCAGGACGCGACCGAGATCGACGTATGGGTGGGTGGCTCGTCGAGCGCCACCGATCCCGGGACGAGCGTTGTCCTCACCGTCCAGGGCTGAACCGGGGCCGTAGGGACCGCCTGTGGATCGGACGCCTTCGGCGTGCGATCCACACGTGCTCCGCTAGCGTGCTCCCCCAGATCAACGCAGGCGTGCGCATCACCGCGTGATCAGCCCACCCACCAGCGGGACCTGGCGGGCGGTTCAGCCCAGGGTCCGGCGATTCAGCAACACCGGGATCGCTTCCCTTGCGGCGGTGACGGCTGCCAGGTCGAGGTCGACGATCAGCGTGCCCTCCCCGGTTCCGAGGCGTCCGAGCACCTCCCCGTAGGGCGAGACCACCATGCTGTGCCCGACCCCGGTGGGCGCCGCACCTGCTGCGACTTCCTGGGGGGCCGGTTCGGCCTGGCCACAGGCGATGACGAAGCCGGTGCTGTCGATCGCGCGGGCGCGCACGAGGAGCTCCCACTGTTCGAGCTTGCCCGGCCCGGCGGCCCAGGAGGCGCTGACGATGGAGACCGTTGCCCCCGCAACGGCGTTCTCGATGAACAGCGAGGGAAAGCGCACGTCATAGCAGGTGGCAAGCGCGACGGTGGCATCGCCGAGCGTGAAACGGCGCAGTTGTTCGCCGGGTGCGACCGTGCGGGACTCCTCAAATCCGAACGCGTCAAAGAGATGGATCTTGTCGTAGCCGAAGTGGCCGCCCGGCCCCGCTACGAGGAGTGTGTTGAAGACCCGGCCGTCACCGGCGGGAGTGAACATACCGACGACGATGGTGACCCCCAGCTCCGCGGCAAGGGCTTGCACTGCGGTGGCGAACGGGCCGTCGAGGGGCTGGGCGACCGGCGCCAGCGGGGCTCCGAAGGCGAACATGGCGGCCTCCGGATAGACCAGCAGTTCGGCCGCCTCGGCCGCCGCGGACCGTGCCGTGGCTCCGATCTTCGCCAGGTTGGCGCCTACGTCGTGGCCACTGCTGAGCTGAACCAGTGCGACCCGCATCCAGCCTCCGTCCCATCGACCTACCCGTGCCCGGAGCATACGACCCACGCTGGTTTCCCGGACCCGCTATCGGTCGCGAACTATTCTGATCGGCATGTCACACGCGTACCTGCCGGAGACGGTCACCCGGGAGCAGGCCGATGCCTTCCCCGGCCTCACCGTGCTGCAGTTCGGGACGGACTGGTGCGGCTACTGCCGGGCTGCCGAGCGCGTCATCGATCCGGTGCTAGACACGGCCGACGGCCTCCACCGGGTCCTCGTCGAGGACTGAAAGGGCCGGCCGCTGGGTCGCTCGTACCGAGTGAAGCTGTGGCCGACGCTCATCTTCCTGAGCGAGGGCGTCGAGGTGGCCCGGGTCGTTCGCCCATGGCGCGAATCCGACGTCGAGCAGGCTCTCTCGCAGATCGTGCACCCTTCTTGACCGTGTTCAACGAGGGTGCACGCTGATCGGCGGGCGGACTCAGACGACGGCCTCAGCTGGGTCGGAGTGGGTGGTGACCCAGAAGCGCGTCGTCACGGCGAGCCCGAGCACGAGGAGCGCGGAGGTGAGGATGAACGGCCAGGTGCGGTCGATGCCGGACAGCCAGCCCGAGATCCAGCCGAATGGCGCGGTCACCAGCATCACGACGGTGCGCTGGATCGCCATCACGCGGGAGCGCTCGTCGCGGTCGACGTGCAGCGCGACAAGGGACTCCGCGAGCATGAACAGGATGCTGGCTCCGAAGGCGTCCAGCAGCAGGCAGGCTGCCAGCAACCCGTAGGTCGACAGCTCCGGGCCACCGACCCCAGCCGCGGGGATGAGCACCAGCAGCACCTGCCCGCCGAGGTAGCTCAGAAATCCCCACATCGTCGGTCGTTGCAGGTGCCGGCCGTGCGTCAGCCAGGGGATCACGGTGAAGAAGAACACCACCGACAGCAACGAACGCACCATGGGGAAGAACGGCAGCAGGGGGTCGGGTATGCCGAGCCGCTGATTGATCACCACCTGCCAGAAGGTGACGTTGACAAGGGCGACAGCTCCCACGATCGCAGCGATGGCAAGGGAGAAGATCGTGCCCTTCGACCGCAGGATCAGGGGGAGGACTCCGCGGTACTCGCGCAACAGCCGCCAGGTGCTGACACCGCGGGTCTGCTCGCGGCGCAGCCGGCCAACGGCGGTTTCGGTCGTGAGGCGGTACAGCAGCCAGATCTTCGCTGTCATGATCACGAAGGCGTTGATGTACAGCACCCGTACCGCCGGCACGAGGCCGAACTGCGACACGAGCAGGGCGGCGATCGGGGCGAAGAGCGCGGAGAACTCACCGGCCACCTTCACCAGCGAGTACACCTTGGTGATCTCGCCGCGGTCCACGTCCTCGACCAACAGGCAGTCCCAGGAGTTCTGGGTCACCTGCCATGCGCCGTTCACCACAGAGGCGGCGAGGAACCACCAGAAGTTCTGGGCGAAGGCCCAGATCAGGCAGGGGATCGCCCATGCCAACACATCGAAGAGGGCCGTCGTGAGGCGGCGTCCCAGCTTGTCGGTGATCACCCCGCTGAGCAGGCCGAACACCACCTGGGACAGCATCGAGATGGTGGCCAGCAGCCCGATCTGCTGGTCCTTCACGCCGAGCGCAAGCATGAACACCGACGCGTACGGCAGCACCAGCATCATCGACAGGCCCCACATGGGCTCGGTGTAGACGCAGGCACGTCCGTTACCGCGAAGGTCGAGCATGCTGGTCAGCAGGGGGCTCCGGGCTCTGGGCACCGGATCAGTTAATCATCGCCTCGGGACGCCCGTCGTCCGCGGGCAACAGTGTGCGGGTGAGTTGGGCGACGAGGTCAGCGACGTCCTCCGGAGCCAACCGGACGGTGGCAAGGCATGAGCTGTCCTGCCAGACCGAGAGCACCACCCGCTGCGTCGCTGCGTGGCGGGCAATCCGCAGGGTGCGACCTTTCCGGTCCCTGCCGGACAGGGTCGCGCCATCACGAGGCAACGGCGACACCGTCATGAACCCAGAATGCACCCGCGCGGCCGCCAGCGGAAGGCTAGCCTTTTGCAGGAGGAAAGGGAGGCCGCCGATGCGTGTGCCGAGGGTGATGTGGGCAGCGGCAGCAGCGGGGATCTCCGGCTACCGCTTGATCGGCTGGATGAACCACTGGGGTGCCAGCGAGGAGGAGATCGCCGCCAGCTACCCGGGCGACGACCTGATCGCTTCCCCCGCCGACCAGACCACCATGGCGGTCACCGTCGCAGCGCCTCCCGAGCGCATCTGGAGCTGGCTGGTGCAGATCGGCCAGGACCGTGGCGGGATGTACAGCTACGACCGCCTCGAGCAGGTCATCGGGCTCGACATCCACTCCGCGGAGACGATCAACCCCGCCTGGCAGTACCTCGGGCTCGACGACCGCATCCAGCTCGTTCCGCCCGGCTGGGGACCCCTGCCCGACGGCTATGCGTTCCGCGTGTCGCTGGTCGACCCCCCACACACCCTCGTGCTACGGCAAGGCCCGCCCCAGGACCCGTGGGACGGGGTGTGGACCTTCGACATCCGTGAGGTCGGACCGGGCCTGTGCCGCCTGGTCTCCCGCACACGGACCCACCGCAACCCCGGCCTGGCGCAGGGGGCCCTGCGCGCGACCACGACGCTCGGCGCCCCGATCACCTGGGCCATGACGCGCAAGATGCTGCTCACAGTGAAGGAGCGGGCCGAGCGTCCCGATGACCGCGCCCGGTAGCATTCCCAGGGTGTCCAGCCTTGTACTCACCGTCGTCGGCGACGATCGCGCCGGCCTTGTCACAGCCCTCGCAGAAGTCGTCTCCGCTCACGGCGGCAACTGGGAGCACAGCCAGCTCGCCGAGCTCGCCGGCACCTTCGCCGGCATCGTCGTCGTTTCCGTGCCTGACGACCGGGTCGCAGCCATGCGCGAGTCCCTCGACCTTCTCGACGGGATGCTCAAGGTCACCGTCCATGCCGGCGCCGCCCAACCCGCTCCCGACGAGCGCGCGCACCTGACGTTCGGCGTGCTCGGCAATGACCACCCGGGGATCGTGCGCGACATCTCGGCCGTCCTGAGCCGTCACCTGATCAGCATCGACGACTTCTCCAGTGAGACGCGGGACGCGCCGATGGCCGGCGGACGGCTGTTCGAGGCCCGCGTGGTCGCACGCGTACCGCAGGACGCCGACCTGGCCGCTGTCCGCGCCGACCTCGAAGAGCTGGCTGCCGAGATCATGGTCGAGGTCTCGCTCACCTCATGACCACATCGAGGACCGCCGTCGTTCTCGTCTCCGGCGGCAGCGCCATCAGCCCGTTCACCACCCCGGACGCCGGCTGCGCGCAGGGTCAGGCTGCCGGCAGCAGCGACACCTTCCTGCGCGAAGGCCTGCTGTCCGCTGGTTTCGACGTGTTCACCTCCCCTGCCAGCCCCAACGGGGTTGCTGACGCCGATCCCGGCTTCGCCGGCTTCTCCGGCCCGCCGGAAGTGTTGCCCGCTGAGCTCACGGTCAATCCTGTCGGCCCCATCGACGACGCTGGATCCTCCGTTGCCCGCTTCCTCGGCTATCTCTCCGGGCGGTACGGCTACAACGCCTTCCACGTGGTGGGGCACTCCATGGGCGGTCTCTTCAGCCGTGCCGCTCTCCGCGAGCTGGGGGAGCTCGGCTCGCCGCTGCGGATGCTGTCGCTGACCACGATCGGCACGCCGTGGACGGGAGCGTTCGCCGCCGACCACCGCGTCGGTGACCTGACGCGTGAGGACATCGGAGGCGACGAGCGGGTGGAGTCCCTGCTGGCCGGCCTCGACGAGGAGGCGTCCGGCCTGCCGGAGGACAACGCTGCCGATCAGGTGGCCTATCGCTACCTGGCCGGCCCGACCGGCTGGAACGAGCGTCAGGCCGGTGTGCTCGACAACCTGGAGGTGACGCTCGTGGCCGGCGACGTCCTGACGTGGTCCGCCACCGCCGGGCGCCGGGTGAGCCCCAACGACGGCCTGGTCGCCACGGCCAGTGCGCTGGCCGAGGGCGTGTCGCCCGCGGTACTGCCCCGGCGGGTCACCCACACCTTTCCCGACGCCCACTCGGTGTTCTTCTGCGACCTTCTCGGTCTTCCCTGGGAACGCGCGCTCACCTGGGATCCGCAGGTGCTCAAGGTCGTGGTCGAGGCCATCGGTCGCGAGTAGCCACCGCTCCGGCCCTGGACGGACTCCTGGACAGCAGAAACCCGCCGCCCGGGACCGGACAGCGGGTTCAGCTTGCGTGCATCAGGTGAAGACGCTGACGCCGCCAGGCCCAACCAATAGGCCGACGACGATCAGGACAATGCCCCAGAGCATCTGGCCCTTGACCAAAGAGAAAATGCCGGAGACCACGAGGATCGCGGCGAGAATCCACAGCAGGGTTGCCATTGTGGTGTTCCTTTCGTCCTTACTTGAAGGCGTCCTTGACGTCTTCGCCAGCCTGCTTGACGTTGGCAGCGGCCTGGTCGGCCTTCCCCTCGGCCTGGAGCTCAGGGTTGTCGGTCATGTCGCCGTAACCCTCCTTGATCTTGCCTTTGGCCTCTTGGGCGGCATTCTTGACCTTGTCGTCGATACCCATTTGATCCTCCTGCTCGAGTAGGGATGTACTGTGCACGAATTACCCCCGGTGAAGGAGCGCTAAACGTGGAGCTGACCGAGGCGGTCTCCTTGCGGCTGGGCATCCTCGCCCGCCTCGCAGACGCTGTGGCGCTGGCGGACGCCCCCGAGGAGGTCGCGGCCCGCGCGGCGGCGGTGTTGCGCCACAACGACACCGACACGCCGGTGGTGTACGTGCTGGACGTCCTCATCCAGAACTACGGCGAGCGGAGCGCCTCCGTCTCCAGCTCGGGCCCGGTGGCAGATCCCAGCGGACCCCACGCAGCAGTGGCCCATGCGCTGGCCGTGGCCGCGACGAACTCGGGACGCCTCGAGGTGCTTCCGCTCAACACCGCAGACGGCATCGTCGAGCTGTACGCCCGTCCGATCGTCGAACCGGGGCAGTTAACACCGTCGCTGGTGATGGTGGTGGGGAGCTCCTCCCGGTTGAGCAACGACGGCGAGTTCGCCGACTACCTGGAACTTGCGGCAGCCCTGATCGGTGCCGGGCTCAGCGGGTTGCGGGAACTGGCGCTCGAGCGACAGCACTCCGAAACGCTGCGCGAACTTGACGCCGCAAAGTCCGCCTTTCTGGCCAATGTCAGCCACGAGCTGCGCACCCCTCTCTCCCTGATCTCCGCGCCGCTCCAGGATGTGCTCTCCGACAAAGCGGTCACCGGACGGGCGCGCGACCGGCTGGTGCTGGTGCGGGCCAATGTCATCAGGCTGAGCCGCATGGTCGACGCCATGCTCGACTTCAGCAGGATGGAGGCCGGGCGTATCGTCCCCAACCTCACAGAGGTGGACGTGGCCGCCCTGCTGCGATCACTCGCCGCCGGCTTCGGCCCCGCCATCGAAAGGGCGGGGCTTCAGTTCACCGTCGACCTGCCCAACCTCCCGCAGCCGGGCCAGCTGGACCGGGACATCGTCGAGCGCATCGTGCTCAACCTCCTCTCCAACGCCCTGAAGTACACGCCCCGAGGATCGGTGCAGCTGCAGCTGCGGTCGCTGCCCGGCGGTTTCGAGGTCGCCGTGACAGACACCGGCCTCGGCATCGGGGTGCGTGACCAGGACCGGGTGTTCGCCCGCTTCGAGCAGTTGGCACGCCGCTCGCAGGCGCGCAGTTCCGAAGGTGCCGGCATCGGTCTGGCCATGGTGAAGGAACTCACGGAGCTCCTGGGCGGCGCTGTCGAGCTGCGGTCGGCTCCCGGCCGGGGCAGCACGTTCACGGTCCAGCTGCCGTACCTGCCGCCGCAGCACCCCCAGGTCGCCGAGGGGGCACGTTCGATCACGCCACGGGGGGTGGAGGCGTTCCTCGCCGAGGTGGACGGGTGGGAGTTGCCGATCGCTCCGGTGGAGCGGGTGGAGACTCCCGGCATCCGTGCCCGGCTCCTGATCGCCGAGGACAGTGCCGACATGGCCCGCTACCTCGCAGAAGTGCTCGCCGACAGTTACGAGATCGAATCGGTGGCCGACGGGCTGCAGGCGCTCGCTGCCGCCCGCGCACGTCGACCGGACGCCCTACTCACCGATGTCATGATGCCGGGCCTCGACGGGTTCGCCTTGGTGGCGGAGATCCGCAGCGACCCGCAACTGAAGGACCTGCCGGTGGTGATGCTGTCAGCCCGTGCTGGGCAGGAGGCGGCCGCCACCGGACTGGATCGGGGCGCCGACGACTATGTCGTCAAGCCCTTCGATCTGGCCGACCTGCGTGCGCGCCTTGCCAGCAACATCCGAAGGGCGTCCGATCGCAGCCTCGACGCCAGCTGGCGTCGCGCCGTGGTCGCGTCGATGCAGGAGGCCGTGGTCATCTGCGACGACGACGGTCTGGTCACCGAGATGAACGTTGCCTTCTCCCGGCTCGTCGGCTGGCAGATGTCCGAGGGGCCGTTCCGCCCGCCGTACCCGTGGTGGCCGGACAGGGCCGAGGATCCCGAGACCTTCGTCCGCAACAGCGAGGCGCAGGCCTCCGTCGAAGCCGGTGCCCGACTTGAGGGCGAGTTCCAGATCCACCACCGCGAGGAGCGACCGGTGTGGGTGTACGCCCACGCGAGTGCCGTCGAGGTCCCCGGCCGCGGCCGGACGGCAATCCTCACGACCATGCGCGACGTGACCCGCGAGCACGTTGCCCTGGAGCGACGCCAGGCAACTGCGCGCATCGGATCCGACTTCGCGACGGCCGAGCACCTCGACCAACTGGTCAGCATTGCCGTGGACGGCCTGCGCACCCTCTTCGAAGGCGACTCCACCGTGCAGGTGGACGGGGCCGGCACAACGCTGTCCTTCACCGCGTCTGGGCCGGTCGAGACCGAAAGCCTGCCCGAGCACATCGCCGTTCGGCTGGCGGGGGCACCCCTGGGCGAGCCGGCGGATTCGACGAAGCCGGTGGGCGGCATCCTGCTGCTGCCACAGAGCGCAGCGAGCGGCACCCGTGCGTGGGTGCAGTTCGAAGCCCCCCGCGTGGTCAGCACGGACGAGCAGATCGTTGCCGACTTGCTCGCCCAGGCCTTCGCCCTCGCCATCGACCGGGTGCTGGCTGTCGACGAACTGGCCGACCGGCAGGCGAACCTTGAGCGAGCCATTGAGAGCCACCGCGCGATCGGCCAGGCTGTCGGGATCCTCGTGGAGCGGCATCGCCTCACCGCGGGAGGGGCGTTCCAGCAGCTTCGGCGCGCATCCCAGGATCGCAACATCCGGCTGCGCGAGATCGCGCAAAGGGTGATCGAAACCGGACTCGACCCCGACAACGCCTGAGCGGGGCCCGCTTCCGCGGGCCCCGCTCTGCTGCTTCACCTCAGTGGGATTGCTCAGCCGGCCAGCTGCTCGGCCTCGGTGAGGGAACGGCGTGCCTGGTCGAGGATGCGCCGGATGATCCGGGACACCTGCATCTGGGAGATGCCGAGGCGCCGTCCGATCTCGCCCTGCGTGCAGCCCTCCTCGAAGCGCCACTTCAGCACCAGCTGATCCCGCTTGCTGATCCCCGACAGTGCCCGCTGCAGGGCCAGGCGGTCGGTCAACCGGTCGATGGCCTGGTCGTCGTCAGCGAGGGTCGAGGCCAGTGAGCCGTCGGCGTCGGCATCGAAGGGGGCGTCGAGCGACCACGGACGGAAGCTGCCGTCGGCCACGCGGGACTCCCGCAGCAGGCCCTCGTCCACGTCGAGTTCGGCGACGAGTTCGGCATTGGTGGCCGCGCGACCCAGTGACTGCTCCAGGCGCTGGCCCTGGCGGCTGACCCGGGAGCGCAGCTCCTGGATGCGGCGCGGCGGGCGGACCACCCAGCAGTGATCACGGAAGTAGCGCTTCAGCTCCCCGGTGATCGTGGGAACGGCGAAGGCGGCGAAGGAGCGGCCGGCTTCGGGACGGAAGCGACCGACGGCCATGAAGAGCGCCATCCGGGCAACCTGGACCAGGTCGTCGCGGTCCGCGCCGCGATTGACGTAACGGTGAGCGAGTGCGTCGCACAGGCCGAGGTTCAACTCGACGAGTTCGGCGGTGATGGCTTCACGCTCGGATACCGAAGCGGTTTCTGCCAGTTGGGCGAGGAGCGCGTCTGTGCGCTGTTCGCGGGTGGTGACGTCGGTGACGGGGGAGTTCCCACGTGCCATCGTCTTTCTCCTTTGAGGAGCCAGATCATCGGAGTCGGCACGTGGTTTGACCGCTCTGACTCCTCCACATTGGCAGAGGTTGGTACCAGATTGCAATGTCGCCAAGGGGGTAAGAAGTGACCCCCGCGGCGAACAGGGGCCGTGGTTGTACGCAATTCAGAGCAAGCGCTTACATTTGCTCCCGCTAGGGTTCTGGACATGCTCACCGCCGCCCTCGGCACGTTCGCCGCGCTCGTGTTCGGCGCGGCCGACTTCCTCGGCGGGCTGGCCTCGCGGCGCTCGCACCCCGTTCTGGTCACGGCGATCGTCGCGCTCACCGGACTGGTGATGCTGCTGGTTCTGCTGCCCTTCGTGCCCGGACAATGGTCTCCGGAGGCGGTCTTCTGGGGCGGGCTGTCCGGCGTTGCCGGCTGCCTCGCCATCGGCCTGCTGTACGCCTGCCTCGCCATCGGCCCGATGAGCATCCTTTCCCCGCTGACCGCCGTGATCTCGGCCCTGGTTCCCCTGGGCTTCGGGCTCGCACGGGGCGAACAGCTCGGGAGCCTCGGCCTCTTCGGGCTCGGGCTGGCCCTGGTCGCTGTGGTCCTGGTGGGGTTCGTGCCAGAGAAGGGGGCTGTGCGCCCGACAGTGCCCGGTGTGCTGATGGCGATCGGCTCGGGCGCGATGATCGGGGCCTTCCTCGTGCTCATCGACCTCGCGCCCGACGACTCCGGCCTCGTGCCGTTGCTGATGAACCGCGGCGTGAACGGCCTGATCATGCTCGTGGCCACCGG